>JAYVTP010000358.1:0-5060 GCA_043788685.1 Pseudolysobacter sp.
CGCAGCACGCCGTTACCATCTTCATACATTGCGGTCGCGAAATTATCGATCGCACCCTTGACGGCATCGGCAATCGTTGGCGTATCCGATACACCATAATGGATGCCGATTTGGTAGCCAGTAGCAACATCGATCGCGGCTGCATCTGCGTGGCTCCATTGCGCTGCAGTCAGCCCGCCGCGCACTTCCAGTAGCTCGGTCAGCATGCGTTCCAGCGATGCGCCTAGAAGTGGTGTATTGGTGCCGACATCGGGTAGCTCATTCAGGTAGATCGAGGACATGCCGATGCCCTCATACGGTGTGGTGCCCGGTGCCCACACTGTCGCTGGCAGAAAACACGAAATCGCAAAGGTTTGATCTATTCCCGTAGTATTGGTGAAGCTGCCGGTGAACACGCCAGTACGGTCAATGACGATGCGTGCAAAGGCGAATTGATACGATCGATAGAATGCGCCGGGCGGCGAAAGAGATACCTCATTTGCACCACAAAGACAGATCAGCGGCCAGCCGTTATTGAGCGGGCCACCGCCGTTGATTTCGCGCGGGCCGACAGCAGAAATGGTGAACTTGTAGGCGAAGCTGCGCCCAGCCGGAATAGTGATGGTATCCAGCCCAATTGATACGATGTGCTCATATTCTTGCGGGAAGAACAAACCCTCGCCAAGGCGAAAACCCGGCGCTAGCTCAGGCGTGGAAGGGTACTTGCGCCATTTCGGCGTCCACCCATCCGGGATGCCATCAAGATTGGCATCGACAAACACACCCGCGCCGCCGAGAAAGTCCACGCCGCCACTGCTGAAACTCGGCCCGATATCAGTCGATTCAACGGTGAATTTACCCACTGGTGTGGCGGTTAAAACGATGCCAGCAACGTCCGGGGTTAGCGCGAAATCGGTAGGGTAAGTCAGCGCCTTCCCGGCCACTCTTACTACGCCTAGCGCACTCAATGGCGCGTCTGCCATTGCATACTTTTTGTTTACAAGATCGTAGCCATCCGGTTCGTAATTGCGGCACGCGCCGATGCTGATCGGTCGCGGCTTGTTGGCAACGTTGGTTTGCGCATCGGGCGGGAATAAACGGGTTTGCAACGCACGTTGAAGCGTTGCCGAAAACCCTTTTAGCGTCACCGTTTTTACATAGTCAGATGCTGGATCGACGCGATCAATCACGCCGGTAAACAGGTGCTCAGCGGCATCGTACCGCGCGCCTTTTTGTGTGCGTTTCAACGCCGCCGGCAAGTCGCGCACATCATTAATCAGCAGGTTGGAATAATTGAGATACGGGTCATTGATCGTGATCGATGCGCTGGCAGCACCTTGATTGAGTTGCGACGGTGCGCTGTTGCCCCAGAACCAGAATTTCAACGCCCTTGCGATCGTATAGTTATTGTTGTCTAGGCTGATTGCCCGCTGAAATTGCAAATGCGGAATGGCGTCAAGCGGGCTGGTCGTAAAACCTTCCGTTGCCATGTATTCCGGGGCGATGCGTGCCGGAGAAATCCACCAACCGCCGTATGCATTGCTACCCTCGAAACGCTGCTGACCGAAGTTGACGTAGGTTTGAAACGCACCGGGCGCGCCGCTGACAGTTGCGGCGATATAAAACGCACCCGCGCCGATCACATACGCTCCGATCACCGCATTGTTTTTCGCGATGGTCATCGCTCCGGTTAGCGGATCAATACTCAAGCTGACCGTGTCACCAAAAGCAGCTGTGCCAATCGTCGCGACCACCGCATTATTGCTGTATATCTTGCCGTCATACGGATCCCATCCCCAGCCGTTGACGTCCTCGCCAACGCTCATTGCGGTTGACGCTGCACCCGTCACCAAGCCGATGCGCATCTTTCCCGATGCCAGCGTACCGGTGCCGAACAGTCGCGCTTCAACGCTGCCTTGAAACTGATCCAGCGAGAACGTACTGCGAGCATGGCGGTGAATATCGACCGTGCTTGATGTAGCAAGGATTTGATCACCTTGCGTGAGCACCAAGCCGGTGCCGATAGTGACTTCGTCGAATGCTGCGTATTGGCGGGTCATATCAAGCCGCCCATCGTGGGGAATAGCCCAAGCCAGCCAGCGCGGAAGGCGGCGTTATCGTCGTCTGTCCACAATTCAGCGTGGCGCCCTCACCAGCAAATGCCGGAGAAACACAAGGAAACCAATCATGTACGTTTACGGCGCTGGGAATGGTGTAACTACAAATCAGCGCTTGCGCTTGCGACATGTTAAATATCATGACGGTTAAAGCGACCGGGTCGAACGCAAGAAGCAATAAATCGCCAGCGGCGTAGGCTGGACTCGTTGGCGTGCCAGTGCCGGTATCTGCGCTATCGGAATGCCAGTTGAAATACAGCTTGTTGAACAACCCGAACCATGCGAGCGAATCGCCGGAATTTGCGCCACCCGGCCAGTTCGATCCGCTGTCCCACGCCGACTGCCCGCCATCCGTTGCGCATATACCGATAGGAAATAAGTTAGTTTGTGCCGTGGCAACTTGCACTGTGAACATGCTTTTGCCAACAGCCGCATTTATCGCAACAGTTCCAGCGATTGTTTTGTAAGTGTGGCTGCCGGTGGCTGACAATGTTGCAGTCAAATCACCGGACGTGAGCGTAAACGATCCATTGGTTTTTGCTACGTCCCATGTGCCGTAAACAAGTGGCACGGCCACGACCAAACTTTGCGCGCTGTCAGCCGGCGTGCTTACTGAGCCGTCCGTGATATGAACGGTGAATACCGAAGTCGCAGCCGTTGTCGGCGTGCCGCTCACGACATAGCTCGACCCGCTGATTGCGCCCGTTGCCGATGCCGGCAATGCGCCCGCCGTGATCGCCGCAGAGTAAGTGCCGTCACCACCGCTTATCGCGATCGCGCTTGAGTACGGAACGCCAACCATCCCGGCAGGCAATGACCCGGTTGCCGTGATCGGCGCGTATGATGTGGACGAAGAATCCGACAATTCCGCGATCGTGCCGAGCGAGTCAGTCACTTGAACGCGCCACCCAATAAATCCGGCAGTGGTGGCCGTGCCCGTAACCGTGCCGTCGGCATGCAACACAAGCCCTGCTGGCAAACTGCCCGATGCCAGTGCATACGTTTTCGCACCGTAACCGCCGCCGCTGGTGTAGATCACGCCAGACACCACAGCGCCGACAATGTGATTGCCGAGCGAGCCGGAAATTGTCAGCGGCAATGCAACAGCTCGCAAATCATACGTGCGCGATACCGGCATGCGGTTGCCATCCACCAACGTCACCGTAAACGGAAATATTCCCGCGCTGGTGACAGTGGCCGCGCTGAGCGTTGCGGTTGTTGTGTTGAACGTCACGCCGCCCGGCAGTGCGCCGCTGCCAGACCACCGATATAAAGGCTGTCCGTTCGTGCCGATAAACACAAAACTGTACGCCGCGCCGAGCGTCATCGTTGGCGGTGTGCCGACAATACCAAGGCCGGGATTCAGCTCCAACGCAATGATGCTACGCACGCGGTTCATACCAACACCCCGCGACGTGGCAGCGTGGCTTGGCCTTCGACAAACGCGCGATGACCGGCTGCGGCTTGCGCCCCGCGTTCCTCAGTCACCAAGTCGCGCCGGTCTTCGGTGTCGGCTTTGATTGCGGCATAGATCAGGTCGAGCTTGGCCGATAACTGAGCCGTCATTTGCTGATCGTGTACAGCCATCAGTTTTTCGACGTTCGCCACCCGAACCACCGTATCCCGGTTTCCTGCAGATACTCGGCCCGGCGCTTCATTGGCCGGAGTGACTGGCGAGCCGTTCCCGCCGACAGTGACCGGCTGCAGGCTCAGATTGCCGCCGCGCGCTACAGCCAGTATTTGCGCCAGCAAGGTATTCGTCAGCTCTGCCGCAGTCTTGATTCCCAGCTCCGTTGCGGCTAAGTCTTGCTGCTTTTGCAAGTACGCGTTGACGTCATTCGTGCCAAGGTCGGTGCCGAGTTGTTGAAGCGTGAAGCCGAGCGATTTTGCGACATCGGCAAACGATTCGTGTTGGCCGAGCGAGATTTCAGCCACCATCTGCGCTAGCTGAGTGGCTTCCTGCGCGCGCTGTACCTTCGCGGCCTGGGCTTGAGCATCAGCAAGTTGTTGCTGCAATGCTCGCTGCTGCGCAAATCCGCCCGTATCGACCATGCCCATTCCGGCCATGTCTTGAATATGCTGCGCGACCGCCGCGAGCTGTTTGTTGAGCTTGTCAACGTTGGTTCCGTACAGCGTATTGGCGAGCGATTGCGCAGATGCCTGCAGCGTTGCCATCGCGTTGGCGATCGTCGCCGCAGTGATCTGGTGGATCGTGGCAAGGTCTTGCTCGGATGCCCCAGCATGGCCCGCAGCAATCGCTAGTTGATTGGCTTGCGTGATTTGATCCTGCTGGACTTTCAGTGCGGCAAGCACGGCCTTTTCGTACACATCGCTTTTGTCGGTGAGCTGATCCAGCGAAGTCTGCAGCGTGCCTTGGAACGTCGTGTAGGCCTTTTCTTCGATGGCCTGCTGATCTTGCAAGGCTTGGTTGCGCTGGCCTTCCAGCGTGGTGAGCTGCGCCACGGTTGCCATGTTCGCGATCAACTGCGTTTTCTGCGCGTCATACGCTTTGTTGATCGATTCGATCGCCTTTTGTGCAGCAGTCAAATGCGCATCAGTGAGGGTTGACGAATTGCCAGTAAGAATGCCTTGCACCGTCGCCAACTGGCTGGCGGATTGGGTGAGCACTGAGGTTGCCGCGCCGACGGTCTGGTTATAGGCATCCTGCGCCTTTGCGGCAGCGGCCAATACTTCGGCGGCAGCCAACCATTGCGCCACCTGCGCAGCAGTGAGGTTCGGCAGCGCCGCCGTGAAGTCCGTGCGGAACTTGGCGAGGGACTCGGTCGGGTTTTCGCCGATGGCGGTAAGCGCCGTATTGCTGGCCGTGCGTGCGGTATCCATCGCCGCCTTGGCACGCTCGGAATCGCTGAAAAAATTCGCGTAGAAATCGTTCCAGAGTTTGTTAGCGTTCGCCGCACCACCAGCTGCTTTCACGAAGTCATCAGCGAACTGCACCAACGCCGC
>JAYVTP010000359.1:0-3922 GCA_043788685.1 Pseudolysobacter sp.
ATTACCATCTCGACTTTTTCCGGATGCTTGACCGGCGACGGCACGCCCTTGAACCAGCGCACTGGACGCAGGCACACGTATAGGTCGAGCATCTGGCGCAAGGCGACGTTGAGCGAGCGAATACCACCACCGATCGGCGTGGTTAACGGACCCTTGATCGACACCAGATATTCGCGACACGCATCGACCGTCGCATTCGGCAGCCACGTGCCGAACTGGTTGTTGGCTTTCTCGCCGGCGTAGATTTCCAGCCAGTAAATCTTGCGCTTGCCGCCATAGGCTTTTTCGACGGCGGCATCGAACACGCGCACCGAAGCGCGCCAGATATCCGCGCCGGTACCATCGCCCTCGATGAACGGCACGATCGGGTTGTTCGGCACGTTCAGCGTACCGTTGTTGATCGTGATCTTGGCGCCGCCAGCGGGCGCGGTGAAGGTTGGCTCGGCCATAACAAACTCCGGGATTTGTGCGGCCGTGGCAGGGGGCTGCGGCCGCGAAAGGAAGATAACTGCGCTATTGTCTCGCGTTACGCGATGACTGAACAGCTTTGCTCGTCGTCATCTGCGCCTGCGCGATGTTCTCCTCGACGCGCGACCGCTCGCGTTCCCGCGCTCGTGCCAGTCACCCCAGCCTGCGCTGGGATGACGGCGCTTTTAGTGCGCGGGACTATTTTGGTGCGCTCGCGCCACCAAGAAAATCCAGCGTGACCTGGGTCAGCGCACGCATGCCGAGATCGAGCGCGGATTCGTCGAGATAGAATTTCGGCGAATGGTTGCTTGGCGTTTTCGCGAGTTCGCGATCCTTGGGCGTGGCGCCGACAAAAAAGAACAATCCCGGTGCTTCGTGCGCGTAATACGCAAAGTCTTCCGCGCCGGTGACGAGCGCAATTTCGTTGACATGATCGGCGCCCGCAACGTGCTGCAAACTCGGCAACATGCGTGCGGTCAGCGCCGGATTGTTTGCCGTCACCGGATTGCCGATATCGGCCGGAATATGCGTTTCCACGCTCGCGCCATTGGCCGCGGCGGTATGCTCGGCGATGCTGGTCAGGCGATGAAAAATATCCTGGCGCATGTCTTCGTCGAACGTGCGAATCGTGCCAACCAGCTCCACTTTATCGGGAATGATGTTGTAGCGAATGCCGCCCTTGATCGCGCCAAACGTCACCACTGCCGGCTGACGCGTGATGTCGATCTGGCGGCTGACGATGGTCTGTGCCGAAGTGATCAGTTCGGCCGCAGTGACGATCGGATCGATGCCGCGCCAAGGCGAAGAACCATGCGTCTGCTCACCTTTCACCAGTATCGTGAAACGATCCGACGCCGCCATGAATACGCCGCTGCGATAGCCGATTTCGCCCGCGTGCAAACCCGCCCACACATGCAGGCCGAACACCGCATCCGGCTTGAAATTCTTGAATAGGCCTTCCTTGATCAGGAGTGGTGCGCCGCCTTCCTCATCTTCCGGCGCGCCTTCTTCGGCGGGCTGAAAAATGAACATCACTTCGCCCGGCAGATCGCGGCGCATGCCGGCTAGTGCGGTGGCGACGCCGAGCAGAATCGCAGTATGCGAATCGTGTCCGCACGCGTGCATCACGCCGACTTTTTCGCCGCGATATTCCGAGGTCACCTTTGAGGCAAACGGCACATCCACCTGCTCGGTCACGGGCAAGGCATCCATGTCCGCACGCAACGCGACACGCGGCCCCGGCTTGCCACCCTTGAGAATACCGACCACGCCGGTATGGGCGATGCCGGTCTGCACCTCAAGTCCGAGTTTCTTGAGCTGGTCGGCGACGATTTTCGAGGTACGGAATTCGCGATTGCCGAGTTCGGGGTGCTGATGAATATCGCGCCGCCAGCTCGTAACCTGACCGAGCACCGGCGCGGTCAAAGCATCGACGTTAATCGTCGGACTGTCGGCATATGCCTGAGTCGCGCCAAGTATCAGCGCAAACATCATCGAAAGTTTATTCACGCGCATCGATCTCTCCCGAAAGTTGCGCGCGATGCTAGCACACCGACAAGTCGGAGCAGGTTTTGAGGAGCAGGTTTTGATTGGAATACTCTGATCGATCCAGCACATTCCTAGGCGACATATTATTTGTTGAGTGGAGTCGCAGCCTGTGGCGCCAGCATTTCTCCGAGATTGGGGGTGGCCCAAAAGTGCAATGCTTTCCCGAGCTTTTCCTTTTTCAAAAGGCCAACGCGCTCAAGCGCCTTCAGGTCGTTCAAAGCAGTGGGATAGGTCACCCGGTGTGCGGTTTGATGGGTTGCAACGGTGTAGGAGCGATTCGGATTATGGATAGCGTTTGCCAGCAAAGAGCGTTGCCGATGGTTGAGATTCTGACCAAGAATAACGGCGGAGCGCAGCAGCTTTTCTGCTTTCCGATTTTCTTCGGTTTTCCTCGCAAGATAAGCATGCAGCGCCTTGATCGATTGCTCGATGACGTCAAGCTGCTGTGAGACGAAATAGCTCAGATCCTGTTCGTCGCTTTCCGTATACAAATAAGCCGTCAGATATTTGCTCGTCGCTTTTTTGATGACGCTGGAGATCGAGAGAAATTCCGTCAACCAGTAGCCCGATTTCAGCATCGACCAATAGAACAAGATTCGCGCCGTTCGACCGTTCCCATCGCAGAACGGGTGGTCGTATCCAATCTGGAAATGGATCGATATGGCGCGCACCACAGGATGTACAAAAAGGTCGGAATCAACATCGTTGGCGAAGTCGCACAGTCGTTGCAGGCGTTGTGGAAGCTCGTGCGCGGGTGGTGGTGTATGTAAAAGCGTTGGCGGCGAACCTCGGTCATAAATAACGATATTGTCCTCGGCTGTGCGCAGGCGACCACATTCGTCCTTCTGGAGGGTATTGGCAGTGAGGGTTCGGTGGAGTTCGATGATTGCTTCGGGGGTGAAGGGGCGTTCCTGCCAATCACGGATGTATAGCATCACCGCGTAGTTGTTGTAGATCATCCTTTCACCGTTGTCGCGCGGTTGGCGGCCGGTGCTGAGCATTTCTTTTGCCACCGCCCGCGTCGTTGCGGCGCCTTCTAGCTGAGAGGAGGTCATTGCCTCTTCAATGAGCGACCTGATCAGGTAGGTGGGCTGGGAACCATCCAAGGCACTATCCATGCCTCGGATGGCGCCAGCAGCTTCACGGTCTACATAGTGAAGGCGCCGATTCATTGAATCGGTGAGACACACATGAAATGGTCGCTGCTTGTGATCGAACAATGGAAGCTCTCTAGCCAAGCCATTGCGGCTCAATTTGATGCCTGTCCACCATAGCTCGCTAGTCAGCCCCTCAGGTGGCACTCGGTGCCTTATTTTGTCCCAGTGTTCGTAGATACCATTGATTTCCGGGCCGATTCTGAGCTTGATCAGCTCCATAAGCTTGTCTGGATACTTGCTTATGAGTTCACCCAGTAAAGGGGCTGGAACAGGAAGCTTCATGAAGTATAGATCTAGTATAAAAAGTTATAAAATTTATAGCAGATTTATACTTAATCGTCGACTAGCATAGACAAACCCCCGCACAGCAACAGAGCAAACTATAAGCTTGCTATAAATTTTTGGAAAATCTATAGCAAAACTTGCTTACTGATTTGCACACGCAAAGTGGACCAGAAAGGAACACACATCCGACCCGATTTCAAATCAACCGCTGTTGATCCATATCTCGAATGAAGTTTGTACTCGTCCACGTTTCGGCAAGAACGCGCTGGAAATTGAGGCCGAGAATCTTGTCGATGACACGGCCTTTGTAGCCGCGGCGACCGAGCGCATCTGCGATCACGCGGTAACGGTCAGGCATGTCAATCAGCGTCCAATATTTTCCACTTTTTCGGCCCGTGGAGGACGGCTTTTGCGCTGCTTGAAGCGGTAGGAATCGTTACCGGTTTCGAGGATATCGCAGTGAT
>JAYVTP010000360.1:0-1499 GCA_043788685.1 Pseudolysobacter sp.
CGATCGAGATCGCGACGCATGCCGGTGCCTTCGCCGACGCGGCGGAATGACAACTCGCGCAGCCGGCCAATCTCACGCATCGCCGGGCAGTCCGGTGCGGCATCGATCAGCAGGATACGTTTGCCGTCGCTGGTCTGGCCGAGCATTTCGCCACGCGCCAATGCGCGTTTCACCGCGAGCGGCGATTCGGGATGCGCAATCGCATTTTCGGTGACGAATTTCGCGGGCCGGCGTTTTGGCAAACGATAAACATGTCGGCGCATATGTTGCGCGACTTGCTCCGACGGCAATCGGCTGCGTTCGAGTTCTGCCGCCGACACCGTCGCGCCCAGACTGAAACCGATCCGCGCACGCATCGCACCAAATACCTCGCGCGCCAGCAACAGCGTGGCCAGCGGTTTCGCCAGCATCGACGCACCGTAAAATACCGGCGAGTTCGAAGCCGCAATATGCACCGGCAAAACCGGCGCGCGCATCTTGCACGCCAGCCGCACGAATCCCACGGACCACGCTGCGTCGCGCACGCCTTGCGCGCCCATGCGCGACACTTCGCCGGCCGGAAACACGATCAGCGCCTGCTCGCGATCGAGCGCACGATACGCCTCGCGCAAGCGTCCGCTCGAACCACCGTCGGCGCCGAATACATTTACCGGCAACAGCAGATTGTCGAACTGGCCGAACTGCAGCAATACATCGTTGGCGAGGATGCGCACATCGCGCCGCACCGAGCCGACCAGTTGCAGCAGCGCCATCGCATCGAGTGCACCGAGCGGATGATTCGCCACGATCACGACGCGGCCATCGACCGGAATATTTTCGCGATCGGTATTCGCCACGCTGTAGCTGACGTGAAGATAATCGAGCACACGCTCGATGAAATCAAAGCCGGTCAGCGGCGCGATTTCATCGAGCATGCGATTGATGCGTTCCTCGCACGCGATGCGCCGCAACAGCTCGATCACCGGCTGCGAAAATGCACGCGCGCGGCCCTGCGCGAGGCGCGGAAATTTTTCGAGAAAACTGCGTTCGACGCTGATCATGGCGCGCTCTCCGTATTGAAGGAAAGCACGCTAGCGGGTCTGTGTTACAGCAGCGTGGTGAATCGATTCAAAAAACGCGGCTCGCCGATTTTGCGTCGCGTGGTTAGCGATCAGCCGTGCAGATAGGAGCGCACGCCATCGAGGAACATCTGCACCGAAAGCGCCACGAGCAACATGCCCATCAGGCGTTCGAGCGCGATCAATACGCTCTGGCCGAGCAGGCGATACAGATACGTCGAGGAGTAGAGAATCAGCGAGGTCGCCAGCCACGACAGGAACAGCGCGATGCTCCAATCCACGGTGCGGCCTGGATACGAGTTGGTCAGCAACATCAGCGCGGCCATCGTCGATGGGCCGGCTACGGCGGGAATCGCCATCGGCACGATGAACGGTTCGATGCCCACTTCACCACCGAAGATGCTGCCTTCGCGTGGCGGGAAAACCATCTTGATGCCGATC
>JAYVTP010000361.1:0-5113 GCA_043788685.1 Pseudolysobacter sp.
CGCTACGAATGGGCGCCGGTCCAGCCGGTCATCGCAGCGAAAAAACCAGCCCCGGATATCGTTGTCGTGCTCGAAGAGAGCACGTTCGATCCGCACACACTGAGCTTGTGCACGATCCCGCAATGCGATGCACAGATGTTTCGCGACGACGCCCAAACCAACGCGCACGGTGCGCTGCGCGTGCATGCCTGGGGCGGCGGCACATGGACCAGCGAGTTTGCTTTCCTCACTGGCCTGCCGACACCGATGTTCGGTCCGAGCGGTATTTATGCGCCGTACAACCTCGCGCCGCGCATCAGCTACAGCCTGCCGCGTTTGCTCAAGACGCAAGGCTATCGCAACATCGCGATTTATCCGCTGGACGGCAATTTCGTCAACGCTCGTCACGCTTACAACGCCTACGGTTTCGACGAATTTTACGACAATAATATTTTCCATTTCGCGTGGGTCAGCACCGACCTGGATGTCGAGCGCGAGTTTGAAAAAATTTATCGCGGCGAACGCGCAAAAACCGATCAACCGCTGTTTTTCATGATCCTGACGATGCGTCAGCACGGCCCGCACAACGATGCGCTGGAGAAACTCGCCGCGCCGTTCAATCACGCGCTGTTCGCGTCGCTCGATGAAACACGCAATCGCAACATGAGCAATTATCTCGCCCGCCTGCACGGCTCGGACGAGGCACTGGCCGCAATGCAGAAGACCCTGTTCAGCGGCTCGCGCCCTGCCGTGCTGGTACATTTCGGCGACCATCAACCGTCCTTCGATGGTTTGATGCTGAAGATCGAACGCACTGCCGCCGCAAAGGCGCTCGGCGATCCGTACACGGTCACTTATTACAAAATCGACGGCAGCAGCGCCGACTCGCCGCGTTTTTCGTATCCCACGCTTGATCTGGGTTTTCTTGCGGGACTGATCATTGATGTCGCCGGCCTGCCCGAGGGCGCATTTTTTCAGGCGAATGCACTTATGCGCCAGCGCTGCGGCGGGCGCTACCTGGATTGCAAGGACAAGGACTTGCTGGAGTCCTACCAAAGCCACCTGTTCAACCGCCTGCATGTGATCGGACGTTGAGCAGCGCGTTTGTTCAGGCCTGCGGATTTCCGCGGCGATAAACAGCGCGCTTGCCGCCCGCGAAAGCGACCGCTACCCTTGCTGACCCGCTAGCGCCGTCGACCATGTCACCGAGTTTCGTCCATCTGCATATCCACAGCGATTATTCGCTGATCGATTCGACCATTCGCCTGCCGGAGAAAGCCGAGCCGGGCGCAACACCGCGCGCGAACCTGATCGACCACGCAGTGGCGCTCGGCATGCCGGCGCTGGCGCTGACCGACCAAAGCAATCAGTTCGCGCTCGTGAAGTTTTTCAAGGCCGCACAGTACGCCGGCATCAAGCCGATCATCGGCGCGGATTTGTGGATCGCCGATGCAACCGATGCCAATCGTCCGACTCGCATCACCTTGCTGTGCCAGAACCGCGAAGGTTATCTCAATCTGTCGCGGCTGATTTCGCGCGGTTGGGTCGAAGGCCAGCGCGGCGATTTTGCGATGCTGCAGCCGGACTGGTTCGACCACACCTGCGGCGGCTTGATTGGCCTGCTCGGACGCGATAGCGATCTCGGCCGACTGCTGCTCGCCGACAAGCGCGATGCCATAGCCAACTGCGCGCAGCACTGGCTGCAACGCTTCGACGACCGGCTGTATCTCGAACTCACGCGCACCGGCCACGCCGATGAGGAACATTTCCTGCAGGCCGCGTTGCAGCTCGCCAATGCGCGCGATATTGCGGCAGTCGCGAGCAACGATGTGCGTTTTCTCACGCGCGACGATTTTGAAGCCCACGAGGCGCGTGTCTGCATCCAGCAAGGTCGCGTGATCAACGATCCGAAACGTCCGCGCGACTACACCGCCGAGCAATACCTGAAATCGCCAGAAGAAATGGCGGTGCTATTTTTCGACCTGCCCGAGGCGCTGGAAAATAGTATACAAATTGCAAAACGCTGCAATCTGGATTTTTCGTTCGGCACCTATTATCTGCCAGCATTCCCGACCCCACCGGCCGAAGACGAACCCGCACTCCTGCGTCGGCTGTCGCGCGAAGGGCTGCATGGACGCATCGAACGCTATGGCATCGACGCCAATTTCGCGCACGCCGATTACACGCAGCGTCTCGAAACCGAGCTCGACGTGATCGTCAAGATGGGGTTTCCGGGTTACTTCTTGATCGTCGCCGACTTCATCAACTGGGCCAAGCAACATGGTATTCCGGTCGGGCCGGGGCGCGGCTCTGGCGCGGGTTCGCTGGTCGCGTATGCGCTCGGCATTACCGATCTCGATCCGCTGCGCTACGGTTTGCTGTTCGAGCGTTTTCTCAATCCCGATCGTGTATCGATGCCCGACTTCGACGTCGACTTCTGCATGGATCGGCGCGACGAAGTGATCGACTACGTCGCGCAGAAATACGGCCGCGAGCGCGTCAGCCAGATCATTACCTACGGCACGATGGCAGCGAAGGCGGTGATCCGCGACTGCGGCCGTGTGCTCGGCATGGGCTACGGCCATGTCGATGGCATCGCCAAGCTGATTCCGAATACGCTCGGCATCAGTCTGGAGGGCGCGCTCAAGGAATCGCAGGATCTGCGCACGCGTTATGTCGAGGAAGAGGAGATCAAGGATCTGCTCGACCTCGCGCTGAAGCTCGAAGACCTCACGCGCAACGCCGGTAAACACGCGGGTGGCGTGGTGATTGCACCGACGCCGCTGACCGACTTCGCACCGCTGTATTGCGAAGCCGGTGGCGGCGGCGTGGTCACGCAATTCGACAAGGACGACGTCGAAGCGGTCGGCCTGGTCAAGTTCGACTTTCTCGGTTTGCGCACGCTGACGATCATCGACTGGGCAGTCAAGGCGATCAATCTGCGTCTCGCCAAGACGGAGCAAACGCCGCTCGATATCACGCAACTTCCGCTCGACGATCCGGCCGTTTTTGCGCTGCTGAAAAAAGCGCAGAGCGTGGCGGTGTTCCAATTCGAAAGTCGCGGCATGCAGGCCTTGCTGAAAGATGCGAAACCGGATCGATTCGAGGATCTGATCGCGCTGGTGTCGTTGTTCCGCCCCGGCCCGATGGACCTGATCCCGAGCTTCTGCGCGCGCAAGCACGGACGCGAGGCGGTCACGTATCCCGACGCACGCGTCGAGCCGATCCTGAGCGAGACCTACGGCATCATGGTCTATCAGGAACAGGTGATGCAGATGGCGCAGATCATCGGCGGCTACACGCTCGGCGGCGCCGATCTGTTGCGTCGTGCGATGGGCAAGAAGAACGTGCAGGAGATGGCGAACCATCGCGTCATCTTCGCCGAAGGCGCGGCGAAAAACGGCCTGAGCAACAAACAGGCCGATGCGATTTTCGACCTCATGGAAAAATTCGCCGGTTACGGTTTCAACAAATCGCACGCCGCCGCGTATGCGCTGATCGCCTATCAAACGGCGTGGCTCAAGGCGCATTATCCGGCCGAATTCATGGCCGCAGTATTGTCGGCGGATATGGACAATACCGACAAGGTCGTGACCTTTCTCGACGAGGCGCGCGCGCTCGGCCTGCGCGTGGCGCCGCCGGATGTGAATACCTCGGGCTACATGTTCGAGGCGCTGAGCGATGGCAGCGTGTGTTACGGCCTCGGCGCGATCAAGGGTGTCGGCCACGGCGTTTGCGATGCAATCGTGCACGCGCGCAGCAGCGGTGCGTATATGAGCATCACCGATTTTTGCAAGCGCATGGATTTGCACAAGCTCAACAAGCGCGCGCTCGAAGCGCTGGTTTTATCCGGCAGCATGGATGCACTTGCGCGCAATCGTGCGACCTTGATGGCGCAATTGCCTGAAGCGATCAAGACCGCCGAACAGGCCGCGCGCAACACCGCCGCAGGCCAGAACGACATGTTCGGATCGTCGAGCGCGGTGGCCGCGCCGCAGATCGATTTGCCGACGGTCGAAGAATGGCCGATCGAGCAGAAACTCATCGGCGAACGCGAAACGCTTGGCCATTATTTGTCCGGCCATCCGACTGACGCATGGCGCGATGCGCTGGTCCAGCTCAGCACGTGTCCGCTCGGCGAAATCGCGCAGCATTACAAACCGGTACCTCCCGGCGAGCGGCGCGGCCGTTTTTCCGATCAGCCATTTATTGTCGCCGGTCAGGTGATTGCGGTGCGCAAGCGTGGCGATGCGATGGGCTTTGTCCAGCTCGAAGATTGGAGCGGGCGCATCGAGGTGTCGTTTTATCGCGAGGCGTTTGTCGAGTTCGGCCCGCTGCTCACGCGCGACACGATCCTCGTGATCGAAGGCGGATTATCCATCGACGATTTCAATGGCGGTTATCAATTGCGCGCGCGTACCGTGCACAGCCTCAATCAGGCCTGTGAACGTTTCGCGCGCGTGATGCGCATCAAGCTCAACGCCATCGATGCAAGTTTTGTCGCGCAACTCGAACACACCCTCGCCGCCCATCGCGGCGGCAATACGCCATTGCGCCTGAGTTATGCGAATGGCAACGGCCGCGCCGAAATCGAACTCGGCGCCGAATGGCGCGTGCGCGCCAGTCCGGAACTCAAGCGTGCGCTGGAAAAACTGCCCGGCGTAATTGGCACCGAATTGGTGTTGAGCAAGCCTGTAGCGGTTAGCAACAACAACAACAACAGCGGCGGCGGCGGCGGGAATTAAAGATTTAAAAAAGGGCCGTCATTCCAGCGAAGGCTGGAATCCAGTTCTCTTTTTCCGGCGCCTCAAGAACTGGATTCCAGCCTTCGCTGGAATGACGACTTTTTATTCTTTCGCCCCACCAAATCTGCGGCATATGGAGCCCGCGCCCCGCAAACCGCTATACTTGGCATTCTTGCGCCCGGCGCTAACGAACAGCAGCGAATGAACCCGAACTTCCTTGATTTCGAGCAGCCGATAGCCGAGCTGGAAGCGAAGATCCAGGAACTGCGCCACGCCAGCGACGGCAGCGCGTTCAATATCGAAGACGAGATCGGTCGCCTCAAAAGCAAGTTGAAGCTGCGTACTGCCGAGATTTTCCGCAACCTCAGCTCGTGGCAAATCTCGCAGCT
>JAYVTP010000362.1:0-1808 GCA_043788685.1 Pseudolysobacter sp.
CGCTTTTCTGGAGACGAATTGAAACAGACCGCGCCCGGAATCAATGCCTTCGATCAAAAATTTTTCACACGATACAAAGCGTTGCGGTGATTGTCCGGCCTTCGCCGAGCTTGATTGCGTATCGATATGATCAGCGGTATTGTCAACACGTTGGCAATGATCAGCGCGCTTTCGGAAGAAGCCAATTTGATTTGCATGTATGAATGGGTACGTACCACCAATGTCGACTTGGATGGCAGAGTGCTGCGGGCAGGCAATGCCTAGTCGACTATCGATACTTGCTGGATTGACTATCGGAAAATTTGCGCGGCCCGCCGCTCGAAGTAGTGTATTCCAAAGCGTCGATTCAGCTACAGCTTGTGATGCTTTCGACGGCATTGCGTTCGATGGTGCCCATGTGTTGGCTTGGGCGCGGGACGATGAGGTGGGGGAAGTGGTCATTATTCGGTCATGGCTGGTTGCATTGCGGGCAGTCGAATAGCTTCTGCTGGGACTTTGGGCAAGTGCACGATGTAATGATCGTTTTCGAGCCATATGACGGGCAGGTGATTGAACTGCGCCAGTAGCGTCCCGATAGATCTCGGTGGCACCGAAGCTGAATGCACCAGCTCTTCAGCCAGCTGTGCCAGAGTAGTGCCGGTTGGTGCGGCGACACGCAACTGTGCCGAGTAGTTGATTTGCTCACCGTGTTCGCCGTCCGACACCGATTGCCCCGTTTCAATGACCAGCACAGGCAAACCCAATGCGCGATGCAGGGTAACCGGCAAATTGCTGCTGGCGAAATTGCCTGGGCGCTGCATCGCTTCGACTTCATTCATGAAGCTGCGATCGACTGCGATTGGTGGACGCAATGCAGTGGCGATTTGGCATTGCAGGCTTTGCAGGAATGCCTCTGGCGTCTGCGCCATATGCATTTCTTGCCTTCTTGAGCTTGGCGTCATTGCGAGCAAGTTCTCAAGCGGTACGGCGGGACCCAGATGGGCATCGCGCTTGAGCATCGCCTCACCCGATAACCGCGCTTGTTCCGAGTGTGGGTGAGCACCTTGCAAAAAAGCGATGGGATCGTGGTGATAGGCCTGCGTAATGGCTGCCAGTAAAGGGGCATCGACGCCGCCGTATTGTTCCTGATCACAGATCGCGGGTAATTTTTCCGCAAGATACGCAGGCGATGCCATTGCAAAGACGGATAACCATGAACTTCGCATCCAGCACAGATTGTCAGGGTGACCGCGATGCGAACGTGCGCTGATTTCTTGCTTGGCATGGGTGTGTGCGAGGACGTTGCGCATCTCATCAATCAGCGCAAGGTTCGCCGGCCCCGCAGGTGGTACGAGAAGAATATCAACCGATTCATTGACCAAGCTGCGTTTGTAGCCGCTGGTGGTCAATAAAAACTGCTCACTGCTGGCAACATCTGTTGCCGCATAGCGCTGCTGCTGCCCGATTGTGACAGCTTGATGTTCTTCAATTAAGCGTTGCTGCTGCGCTGTGATTTCTTGCGCGCGCTCTTCCTTGCGTACGCCATTCTCGGTCAAGCTAGTGAGAATGCGTTGCTCATGCTCGGCGAGATAGGCCGGCACAGGCACATTGATCGCATCGGCCAGCAACTCATACGCTACCAGCGGATAGATCGGCATATCCGGTGCACACGGCGCGTCGGCATGCAGATGCTGCATCGCTTGTAAAAAAACGTGATTCAACACCGACTGCTTATCTTGCCCTTCCTGCCAGCCAGTTTCTGTTCTAACGCGCCACGTTGGATTTCGGGTATTGAACAAATCGTAATGACGTTCCACCCCGTCCAAAAA
>JAYVTP010000363.1:0-1717 GCA_043788685.1 Pseudolysobacter sp.
TTATGCGGCTGCAAGCGCTTGCGAGTGTATGGACAACGGAGTAGGTTCAGGTTGGCGCGGGGGCGATCCTGCTTCCCGCGATCCGAAACGAGTCCATGACCGAACCAGCGAAACTGCAACAAAACCACTCGCCGCAATGGCTGAGCAAGGTGCGGATCGAAAGCATGATTCGCCATGATTCCTGTCGCTCGAAAACAACCAGATGCCACGTGATGCGCATACGATTTTGCGCAGTGCGTGCGCGCGCATGACGGATGCGCACCATTTCTAGCCAGAAGGATTCAGCAATGTTTGAAGATCAGCAGACCGAAATCGAACCATTGATGAAGAGCAGTACCGAATTTCGCACGCTTTATCATCGCCACAAAGATCTGGACAACAAGGCTCGTGACGCCGATCTCGGCGTGCTGCCGATTGACGATACGACGCTGCACAACATGAAGAAAGAAAAGCTCATCGCCAAGCAGCGCCTGTTGAACCTGTGGGCGTTGTACCGGCCGATCTGATCCAGCTCACCCGACCGCGCTTTTTGCAGCGTCGTCCACTGGCGGATTTTCATCGGGCGGCAAGTGCTTTTGAGAGTCGCCGAATAGCGAATGTCGCCATCGCTGGCGATCGTCGCCGCGCGTGTCAATCGGCGCTTTTGCAAGCGTATGCCAACGCGCCGACGTGCTCAGGTATCATGCCGCACACTATTCAACGCCAGATCCGCCACGCCGCCGCAATTGCAGGGGCGAAGGTGTGTGGCACGCGCCGGAATTAGCATGACTATTCATCACAGCGTACTCGAACTGATCGGCAACACGCCGATCGTCCAGGCCCAGCGACTGGACACCGGATTGTGCGAGCTATTCTTCAAACTCGAAAACAATAATCCTGGCGGCTCCATCAAGGATCGCATCGGCATGTCGATGATCGGCGGCGCCGAAGCGGCAGGCGCGATCAAGCCGGGCGACACGCTGGTCGAAGGCACCGCCGGCAATACCGGCATCGGCCTCGCGCTGGTCGCGCAGCAGAAGGGCTACAAGCTGATTCTGGTGGTGCCCGACAAGATGAGTCGCGAGAAGATTTTCAACCTCAAGGCGATGGGCGCGGAGGTCGTGCTGACGCGCTCGGATGTGGCCAAGGGTCATCCGCAGTATTATCAGGATCTGGCCGAACGCATCGCGCGCGAAACGCCCGGCGCGTACTTCATCAACCAGTTCGGCAATCCCGATAATCCGCGCGCGCACGAGCACGTAACCGGCCCGGAAATCCTCGCGCAGATGGAAGGCAAGCTCGACGCGATCGTGTTCGGTTGCGGATCGAGCGGCACGATGAGCGGACTGTCGCGCTGTTTCGCCGAACACGCACCGAATGTCGAGCTGATCCTCGCCGATCCGGTCGGTTCGATCCTTACGCAATACATCAACGAAGGTACGCTATCGACCAAGTCAGCGAGCTGGATGGTGGAAGGCATCGGCGAGGATTTTCTGCCGCCGATCAGCGATTTCACGCGCGTGAAAAAAGCCTACGCGATTAGCGACAAGGAAAGTTTTCTCGCTGGCCGCGAGCTGCTCGCGAAGGAAGGCATTCTCGGTGGATCGTCCTCCGGCACCTTGCTCGCCGCGGCGCTGAAATACTGCCGCGAACAGACCACATCCAAACGCGTGCTGATGTTCGTCTGCGACACCGGCAACAAATATCTGTCGAAGATGTACAACGATTACTGGATGCT
>JAYVTP010000364.1:0-3298 GCA_043788685.1 Pseudolysobacter sp.
GTGCGGGCTCCTCGTTCAAGGCCTTGTGCGCAATGCTTTCCAGATCGCCACGCAGGGCTTTGCGCAAGGTCGCCGCTTGCAAACCGCGTGCTGCAGCAAGTGCGCCGATGGCTATCGTGGCGCCGGCGGTTTTTGCATCGATTTGGGATGGCGCCGCCGACAAGCGCACCACCATGTCGTGCGCCTTCGCGCGGCAACCGCAAAGGAGTTCATACAGCACCAGGCCGAGCTGATAAACGTCGGTGGCGGTGGTGATGACTCCGCCGCGCAACTGTTCAGGGGCGGCAAACTCCGGTGTCAGCAGCTTGATCTGCGAGCGTGTCTGCTCGACATTGTCGTTGCCATCATCGAGTAATTTGGCGATGCCGAAATCCAGCAGTTTGACCTCGCCTGCGGTCGTGACGAGGATGTTTCCCGGCTTCAAATCGCGATGTACGACGAGGTTGCGGTGGGCATGCTGGACTGCTGCGCATACCGACAGGAATAGCTCGATGCGCGCGGCAATCGTCAATTGCTGCTGATCGCACCATTGTGTGATCGGCAGGCCATCGACGAGTTCCATCGTGAACCACGCGCGCCCGGTTTGCGTGACTCCGCCATCGATCAGGTGGGTAATATTCGGATGTTTGAGTGCGGCTAGAATTGCGCGTTCGCGACTGAAGCGACGCAGAATCTCGTCGGTATCCATGCCGCGTTTGATCACCTTCAAGGCAACGCGCAAACCTGCCACACCACCGATGCGTTCGGCGCAATACACCGCACCCATGCCACCGCGGCCCAGTTCGCCGATCACGGCATACGGGCCGATGCTCGCGCCGGGGCCGAACTCATCCGGAATCGTCGCTTGAGGAAGTTGTGGCGCGTCGAGAAAATCTTCCGTCACAGGCGCGCAGCCGAGCAGAATACGTCGCAACCAAGGCAATACCTGCGCATGCTCGGCGGGCAGGTGTTCAAGCCAGCTCGCGCGCTCGGCCCGGGGCAGCTCCAGTGCGATATCAAGCAGACGGGAAAATTCGGGCCATAGTTCGGGTGGGCAAGATGGCAAGCTCATCGGTATTGGCTATTCAAGAAATCCGCCTGGCAATAACGACAGTTGCGCGCAGAAGCGGACAGATACCATGTCCTGCCATCTTGCATCTATCCGGCCAGCAGATCGCGCAACAGCAGGCGCGCCTTTTCCCAATCGCGACGTACCGTGCGTGGCGAAATGCCGAGCACATCGCCGATCTCGGTCTCGCTCAAGCCACCGAAATAACGCATCTCGGTCATGTGCGCGAGCCGCGGTTCGAACTTCTCCAGCGCACGCAATGCTTCGTCCACGTCCAGCGGCTCGCAATGGTCGACGGCATCGGCACTGCCATCAAGTGATGCCAGTCCTGCCGCATCCAGCCCGATCTGATCCAAGGCCAGATGCAACGCGCCATTGCCACGTTTGAGCCGCTGCTGCTCCTTGGCGATGTCCACCACCACCGAGCGCATCACCTTGGATGCATAGGAGAAAAATTGATAGCGATTGTCGACTTTCAAATAACGTGCGGAGGAAAGTTTGAGCCAGGATTCGTGCACCAACGCCGTGGTGTCGATCACACGCACCGATCCGCTGTCACGAATGCGCAGATGCGCGAGTGCTTTCAAATCCGCGTAGGCAGCCGACCACAGCACGTCGACGACACCACCCTTGTCGTCGACTGCTTCGAAAACCTCCGTGAATTCAGACATGGCGACCTCACGCGCACGTGATCGCGATGTTATCGGCAAAGCCTCAAGCATCGCAACAGCATGTATCGCTGGATACGGCCGCTATTCGTTATCGGTAGACGTCTGGACGTCCAAAAGCTCACCGGCGTCATCGACCGAAACGAACACTTCGATCGGTCGGCAGCACACCGCGCAATCTTCGACATAACGCTGCGAACCGGCGGAGGAATCAACTGGTGTCTCGAAACTTTCGCCGCAATATGGGCAGGTGAGATTGACGAAATCGAGCATGGTTTCACTCCCGTAAAAATAGTTGCATCACGTCGTTGAGAAAACGCTGGCCGAGATCGGTCGGGCGCAACCAGTCGTCTTCGAGCGTCAGCCAGCCACGCGTGCTGGCGTCGTCGAGCTGGGCTTGGATCGCTGTCAATGGCAGGCCGGTGTGTGCGGTGAATTCAGCCAGCGCGAATCCGCCGGTCAGGCGCAGCGCGTTTAACATGAACTCGAACGGCAGTTGCTCGGCGACCACGATATCGTCGCCACCCAGCCGCTGCGGCGTGGTGGCGTGACGCAGATAAGCCGCGGGATGTTTAACCTTCCAGCGTCGCCGCACTTCGCCGTCGGCGTTGCTGATCTTGCCGTGTGCGCCTGCGCCGATGCCGAGGTAATCGCCGAAGCGCCAGTAGTTTTGATTGTGCCGGCATTCCTGTCCGGGCTTGGCGTAAGCCGAAACTTCGTAGTGTGAAAAACCGGCCTCGGCGAGGCGCGCCTGACAGGCTTCCTGCATGTCCCAAGCGCTGTCGTGATCCGGCAACGGCGGCGGTTTGGCGGCGAAGACAGTGTTCGGTTCCAGCGTGAGTTGATAATGTGAAAAATGCGGCGTTTGCAACAAAATCCCTTTTTCCACATCGGCAAGTGCCTGCGCCAAAGTCTGCTCGGGCAGTGCGTACATCAAATCCAGATTGAGATTGGTGATGCCCGCGTCCTGCGCCGACTTGATCGCGGTTTCGGCTTGTGCGGCATCGTGGATGCGACCGATGCGTTTTAGCGCGGCATCGTCGAAACTCTGCACGCCGAAACTGATGCGATTCACGCCGGCGCGACGATAGCCGCTGAAGCTGTCGTGCTCGACCGTGCCGGGATTGGTTTCGAGCGTGATTTCCAGGCTCGGTTGCATTGCCAATCGTGTGGCGACGCCATCCAGAATGCATGCGATATTTTCCGCCGAAAACAGGCTCGGCGTGCCACCGCCAAAAAAGATGCTGACCACTTCCCGTCCGGCGACCAGCGCCAAATCCTGATCGAGATCCGCGAGCAGCGCATCGACGTATTCGCGCTGGGGAATCGCCTCAGGCGCGTTATGCGAATTGAAATCGCAGTACGGACATTTGCGCACGCACCACGGAATATGGATGTACAGCGCCAGCGGCGGCGGGATGAACATTCGCCGTGGTCGTCAGGCTCAGCGCCGCGCCAGGCCGCTGCGCAAATCCGCCAGCGCACGCGAGCGATGGCTGACCAGATTTTTCATTGCCGCTTCCATTTCTGCCGCGGTTTGTTCTAGGCCGGGTTCGAGAAACAGCGAGTCGTAACCGAAGCC
>JAYVTP010000365.1:0-8784 GCA_043788685.1 Pseudolysobacter sp.
GGCGAGCTTCACCAATATCTCGCTGAACAAAGCCGCAGCGGGTTACAGCTTGATCGCAACTGATCGCAATCTGAGCGCAGCTGGCAGCACGCCGTTTGATATTTCGCCAGGCGCAACCACGCAATTGATATTCGCGACGCAGCCGTCCGACATCGTGCAGAATCAGGCGCTGAGCAAAGTCACGCTAACGTTGCTGGATCAGTTCCAGAATGTCGTCACCAACGACAGCAGCAGCATGATTACGCTGGCGGCTTCATCATGCAGTGGTGCGTCACTCGGCGCACAGACGGTGAGCAACGGTGTGGCGACGTCCATCGTTCCGCACCGCTGTGGCAGCGCTGCAATTGACAGCAGTTGCAACGGATCAACCGGCGCTATCGGCGACCAGCGCGCCGTTCGATACAGTGGCAAATCCCGACAAGGTTTTCTACACCACGTTCAAGACCTGCACGCCGTAGAAGCATTTTCTGCAATCACGCACACCCTGCAGCTTTCCTCTGCACGATTTCCGGTTGCTTGCCAACAGCATTATTGGTGTTGCTTGTCGACTCTTGCCGCCTTCGGATGCATTCGCGCGCCCGGCTTCGGTTTGGCTGGCGTGGGTTTGTTCCGCGCCCCCTCGGCTTGAGGTGCGGCTTGAGGTGCGGCGTGCGGTGTTGCTTGTGGCGAACCGTGTGTGCGGGCTTCGGCAAGCGCCGCCTGACGCTCCTGCGGTGACATGCCATTCCAGCGTGCGCGCAATTTTTGCCGCTGCTCTGGCGGCAGAGCACTAAAACGCTGGTAGGTCTGGCGCAAGCGGCGCTGTTGTTGCGGCGGCAAGGTGCCGAAGCGTTGGTAGCGCTCGCGTATTTGCCCGCGCTGCTCGGGCGTCAGCGCATTCCATTTCTGGAATCGTTGCTGGGTGTTGCCACGCTGTTCCGGCGTCATTTGCGTCCATCGCGAAGCGCCGCGCTGCATGCGTTGCTGCGCATCGGGCGGCAACTGTTCCCAGTTTTTCTTCAGCGGCGCGAGCACCTCTTGTTGCGCGGAACTCAGACTGCTCCACGCCAGCGGACCCGCTGGCGCTGGCGCTGGCGCATTTTGCACCGCTGCTTGCGGCACGGCAGCGCCGTTTTGCGGCTGTTGCGCGTGCAAAACAACGCTGAGCAAAAGCAGCAGAAAAAATCCGCTAATTTTGTGCTGTGCCATCATCATTTCTGCCTTTTTGCCGCTTGCTCTCTGGCCGATCCAGCAGGCCGGAATCATCCAGGCTGGCGGGATCGGTCCACTCGCCATTGTTGTCCGAAAACTCGCCAAGATATTCGAGCAGCGCCGCGCTGGGTGGAGGCGCACTCGAACCTGGCTTGGGCGTGGCCGCAGCTGTTGCCGCACCCGGCGCCGGTACGTTCGACGGCACTTTGTTCACGTCAGTTGGCAGTGGCGCCGAATTCGCCGCAAGCGAGCCAACGCCGGCAGCCAACCCGAACACCAGCAAACCTAGCCGTCGTGTTCCTGATTCTGCGTGTCTAGCCATGCATAAAAATCCAGATCCTGATACAGCTCGATATTATCTTCATTCGCGACCATTTCCAGATCGTCGGCGCCGTTGCTCCAATTCACGCTGTGCACCAACTCGGCATTTGGCAAGGTCGGCAATGCCGGTTCACGAACAACACCGTGCCAGACGCCGATCGACAGCACCATCGCGCAAGCGCTGGCCAGTCCAGCCGGTAGCATCCACGATATACGACGACTGCGTTTTTGCTGCAGCGCTGCCTGACGCACACGATTCAGGCGCGACAGGGTCGCCGCATCCAGATCGCGAGCCGACTCATCCAACGCGATCGTAGCTTGCGTTATCCACGCGGAATCATTTTGATCATTCATAGTGTGCCTCCAGGTCGCGGCGTAGATGCGCCAGAGCGCGCGACAGATGAGTCTTGACGCTGCCTTCGCTGCAGCGCATTGCGGTTGCCGTTGCCGCCACGTCCAACCCTTCCCACATGCGCAGCAGAAAGGCTTGGCGCTGGCGCAGCGGCAGCCGCACCAGGGCTGCCTCGAGCGCGTGCCCGATTTCTTTTCCGGCCACTCGTGCCAGCGGGCCGGGTTCTTGCAGATCCGGCGCTTGCGCGACCGGATCCATTTCATCGTCAGCCGGCGCCGAGCTGAAAAAGCTCATCCAGCGACTGCGCACCTGACGGCGGCGATGCCAATCGTTCAAGCGACTATCCAGCACGCGATAGAATAACGGCGCCCATTCCGCAGACGGTTTGGCAGCATAATGGCGGACGAAACCGAACATCGCGTCCTGCACCAGATCCAATGCTTCCTCGCGATTGCCGGTCGCCATATCGGCCATGCGCAACGCGCGTCTTTCCACCGCCTTGAGGAATTGGTCGAGCGCGCGCTCGTCGGCCTTTACGGTATCCACCCGTTGTGGTGTCCAGCTCTGTTCGTTGATGGCGGTGAGTAGCTGACGCATGGTAGCGGAATCGCCCAAAGGCTTGCAGGTATCGTCAACAACGCACCAGCCGCAGCCGCGTTGACTGGGTGCTTGAAGACGCCATATTTGCCCCACGCAAATTTGACGCTGTCAAGCGGGTTTTGCACAGGCTTGAGCTATTCACAAGATTAAGCCAACGGCTGTCACATGCGCACATGTATACAACCGAATACACACGCTAACTCATTGATCAGAAATATATATTTCTAATTGGTTAAAGATTCGCCAAGCTGAGCAGCAGCGTTATGCGGCGTGCAATTTGGCGCCTCGTGCAGCTTTCATCCACAGACTTATCCACAGACGTTGTGGATAAGGGTAAAACTCCATATATCGCGGCTGCTTGGCGCATCTTTGTGATGGGATTATCACAACAGTCTTGCAACTCTGCTTTTTTGTTTTTCGCCCACTCACCAGGCTGTTTTATGAACAAGGTTCCAAGTCAAAAATCGAGGTTGGCATGCCTACTGTCCTGCGCGTAGCGGTACCGGTGCCGCTGCCGCAACTGTTCGACTATTTACCACCCGTGGGCATGGATGCCGCGGCGTTGATGCCAGGGTGCCGCGTGCTAGTGCCGTTCGGTCGCACGCGGCGCGTTGGCGTGTTGCTGGAGATTGCGCACCAGTCGGATGTGCCGAGTCATCGGCTCAAACCCGCGCTGATGCTGCTCGATGCGCAGCCACTAGTCGATGCAGAATTGTTGCGTAGTCTGATGTGGGCCGCTCGTTATTATCAGTATCCGTTGGGCGCCGTACTCGAATGTGCATTGCCGGTGGGATTGCGTCAGGCCAAGCCGTTGCCCACAGATGGCGAACGTGCGCTGGCCTTGACTGAATCAGGCGCGCTCGTGACACCCGCAGTCAGGCAAGCCGCGCGCACCAACCTGCTGCTGCAAATGCTGGCGCAAGGTCCGCGCGCTTATCTCGATCTGGACAATACGCTGCCGGGCTGGCGTGCATCGGCGCCGAGTTTGCGCAAACGTGGCTTGATTGTCGGCATCACTTTGACCGCGCGTGTCCGACGGCACGTGCCTCTGATCGGGCCGCCGTTGAATGTCGAACAGCAGCACGCGGTACACGAAATTGGTTCCGCACATGATCGTTTCGCGCCGTTCCTACTCGAAGGCGTAACCGGTAGCGGTAAAACCGAGGTGTATCTCGCGCTGATCGAACAGACACTCGCGCGTGGCCAACAGGCGCTGATTCTGGTGCCGGAGATCGGCCTCACGCCGCAGATACTGCGACGATTCCGCGAGCGCCTGCCATGTGCGGTACACGTCCTGCACTCGGGACTCAGCGATGGTGAGCGCACCCGCACCTGGCTGGCCGCGGCGCGCGGCGAAGCGCAGGTGATACTCGGTACGCGCTCGGCGATCTTCACGCCACTGCCGCGCGCGGGTCTGATCGTGGTCGATGAAGAACACGACGCATCCTACAAACAGCAGGAAGGATTCCGCTACCACGCTCGCGATTTCGCGCTGGTACGGGCGCGCAGCCTGAACGTAACGGTCGTGTTGGGCTCGGCAACGCCGTCGCTGGAGACGTTGGCGAATGTCGAGACCGGTCGTTATTGCTGTTTGCCGTTGCGCGAGCGTGCAGGCGCGGCGCGCATGCCAACGCCGCGCATCGTCGATCTGCGCGGCCAACGTTTGCAACACGGCTTGAGCACTGAATTGATCCATGCAATACGCGATTGCCTGAGCCGCGGCGAACAAGCGCTGGTATTCAAAAACCGACGTGGCTACGCGCCCGTGCTGCTGTGTCACGGCTGCGGCTGGACTGCCACCTGCACCCGTTGCAATAAACCACTCACCTTGCATCGACGCGACAATCGCTTGCGCTGTCACCACTGCGGCGCGGACAAACCGGTGCCGATCGATTGTCCTGACTGTCACAGCAGCCAGTTGCAAACTCAGGGCCAAGGCACCGAGAAGCTGGAGGAGATGTTGATCGAGCTCTTCCCGCACGTCCCCGTGGTGCGCATCGATCGCGAAACCACACGACGCAAGGACGCATTGGAACAGCTCTTTGCGCAGCTCGTGCCGGATCAAGCCGGTATTCTGGTCGGCACGCAAATGCTGGCGAAGGGACACGACTTGCCGAATCTCACACTGGTGGCAATCGTGGGCGTTGACGAAGGTTTGTTCAGTCACGATTTCCGTGCCGGTGAGCGCATGGGCCAACTCGTGGTGCAGGTGGCCGGACGCGCCGGACGCGCGCGCAAACCCGGAACGGTATGGCTGCAAACGCATCATCCCGAGCATCCGCTGCTGCTGACGCTTTTGCGACGCGGTTATCGCGAACTTGCCGCACAGATTCTCGATGAACGTCGCGGCGCGGGCTTTCCGCCACATACCCACCTCGCGCTCTTGCGTGCGGACGCAAGCAATCTTGCGCCGCTGCAGGAATTTCTTGATCGCGCCACGGCGCTGGCTAGCATCGCCGACCAAGACCTGCAGGCACTCGGGCCGATGCCGGCGCCGATGCCGCGACGCGCCGGACGCGAGCGTGCGCAACTTTTGTTGCTGGCGGATCAGCGCTCGACCTTGCAGGCATTTCTGCCGACGTGGCTGGACCAATTGCGCGCGCTGCCGGAAGCAAAACGCGTACGCTGGTCGCTGGATGTTGATCCGGTGGACTTGTACTAGAGATTCGATTTTTTGCTGGCGGCGTAAAGAACTTGTTGGCTGCCTCGATACCAGTCAAAACATTCATCATGCAAGGCGATCGGATTGCCTTGCATGATGAAATTTGCGGAGAAATATCTTACTTGCCGGTGCATTCCTTGCCATGCTCGGCGCGCGCACCGGACGCCTTGGCATCCGCTTCGGTCATGTATTCGCCTTTCTTGGTTTTGCCGTAATACCTGTCATCGGAACAGTGATAGACCTTTGAGCTGGTGTTTACCCAGACTTTGCCCGGTCCGCCGCCAGCTGCGGCTGTTGCCGGCAAGGTATTTTTGCTGGCAGGTTTTGCAGCCTTTGTCGTTGCTGCCGCGGTGGCCGGCGCAGGTGCGACTGCGGCAGGAGGCGGAGTGGCAACGGGTGCAGGAGTCGCTGCCGGTTTTGCGGCAGGTGCCGGTGCGGCAGCGGCGGCTGCAGCAGGCGCTTCGGCTGCGCCGTACCAATCTTTTACACCGCCGTGGCGCGAGCACGCGCCGCGTTTCGACGCACCCGAATAATAGGTTCCATCCTTACACAAACCGGTCGAGCCTGCCGGCGCAGTCGACGGTGCCTGAGCGTAGCTAGCGGCGGCGGCGAATAATCCGGCAGCGAATGTCATCGACACAATAAAGGCTTTCATCCAGTTTCTCCGTAGTGAGAGGGAATGCGCTCGCGCAGTCGCGCACGCGACAGGCTGAATGCCTTTGCAGCATGCCAGAAGAATCGTGAACGGGATATATGCGAAATACTACGGATTCAGTAATGAAATCGGCTTAAGCGCGACACCGGTTTTGCAAATGCAAACGGCTCCCGCAGGAGCCGTTGCAAACCTCTAGTCTGAACTTACGCGGCGAACTGGGACCGCATTTTTTTCATCGCGTTGGCTTCGACCTGACGCACACGCTCGGCGGAAACGCCGTACTCGTCGGCCAGTTCCTGCAGCGTTGCTTTATCGTCATTCAACCAGCGACGCTGGATGATGTCGCGAGAACGCGTATCAAGCCGAGCCAGGCCTTGATGCAAGGCATCGTGATCACTTTCTTCCTGATTCTCGATCTCCAGCGTATCCGACGGGTCGGCGTTGTGATCAACCAAATACGCAATCGGCGATGGCCGCAAATCATCTTCGTTATCGGCGGGCGCATCGAAAGCGACGTCCTTGCCGCCGAGACGCGATTCCATCTCGCGCACTACGGCGGCCGGCACACCCAGATCCTTGGCGACGGTTTGTACTTCCTTGTCGTTCATCCAGCCCAGACGTTTTTTCGACTTGCGCAGATTGAAAAACAACTTGCGCTGCGCCTTGGTCGTGGCGACCTTGACGATGCGCCAGTTGCGCAGGATGAACTCGTGCATTTCAGCGCGAATCCAATGCACGGCAAACGACACCAGTCGCACGCCCTGGGTTGGATCGAAACGTTTCACCGCTTTCATCAGGCCGATGTTGCCTTCCTGAATCAGATCGCCCAGCTGCAAGCCATAACCGTTGTAACCGCGCGCCACATGCACCACAAAACGCAGATGCGACATCACCAGATGACGCGCCGCAGCCAAGTCACTGTCATACGCAAAACGACGCGCCAGGGCTTGCTCTTCCTCGACCGTCAATACCGCCACTTTATGCACGGCATTGATATAGGCATCGAGCGAGCCTAATGCGCTAGGAACGGGCAGACTATTGATTACCAAAGAATTGTTCATTGCTTCTCCGATTTCGGACAATTAGCACTCCGGTGGTTAGAGTGCCAACTTACCGTAAAGTTCAGTTTTTTGGTACACGCCCCTATTGCAGCGCAATACTGAACTTGATAGTACACCAAGGTAGCGAAAGGGATGTGAAATCGTCATGCAAGCGAATGTAAATGGCATTCACTTGGGACGCAGAAGATCGGGCGCTGCAGCACCGTCACCTTCAGGAGCGCGACCCATTCGCCGCTGTGCGCGCCTCGATCGCGTGTATGACAGCAGCCATGTCCGCATGACCATGCCCAAGCCCGACGGTCTCGCTGTACAGTCGGCAGCAAACATCAAGCAGCGGTGTGGCCAGACTCGCACCTCTCGCCGCCTCCACCGCAAGCCGGTTGTTCATCAGGACATCAGTGATCGATGCCTGCACCTCGAAGTCCTGGTTCACAAGCTTGTTCACTTTCATGCGCGACACGTTGCTTGCCATCGGACCCGCATCGAGCACGGTTTGAAATTGCTTCATGTCGAGCCCGTATCTTCCTGCCAGATGTGTGGCCTCGGCGAGCCCGGTGACCATCGTGATGAGAAATGTGTTGACCGACAACTTCATCAGCAGTCCGTTGGGAACAGGCCCGCAGACCACACTTTCATGGCACATCGGTTTTAGCAGCGCACGAACCTCGTCGACGGCGTCGGGCTCGCCCGCCATCATCGCAACCAGTTGTCCTGTCTCTGCCGGTTTGCGCGAACCGGAGACGGGGGCTTCGACGTAGCAGCCACCCGCGGCTCGGATTTCGGCTTCGAGTGCACGAGAGTATTCGGCTGAAGTCGTTCCCATGTGGACAACCGTATGCCCGGCGACGTTGTCGGAAAAATCCGGTGAGCCGCGTCCGAGAACAGCGTCGAGCGCTGTATCGCTAGCCATCATGAAGATGACGATGCGTGTCTGTCGGAATACGTCCTGCGGACTTTCCGCAACCTGCGCGCCGGCTTCGCGCAGCGGTCTGCATTTATCGGCAGAACGATTCCACACCACCAAGTCTGTTCCGCTGCACGCCAAGTTCAGCGCCATTGGCTGCCCCATCACACCGAGTCCGATGAATCCAACTATCATGAGCGACCTCTTGTTTGCCTTGTTTGATATGCAAATCCCTTCGGCACGATCTGTCGACCGCGCTGGCCATCGCGTGTGATTTCACGATGCACGAAGTCTTCGAGTAGATGGTCCTCGGTCATAGTGAAATCAACTCAAGGCGGTCGAGCCAGCAGCGGGCAAGGACCAGTCAATTTCGCGATGGCCGGTTTCGCGCAGATGCTCATTCACCCTGGAAAAATGTCCGCAGCCGATAAACCCGCGATATGCCGATAGCGGCGACGGATGTGGCGCTTTCAAAATCAGATGACGACGCGTATCGATCAGCTTTCCTTTGACCTGCGCATACGATCCCCACAACAAAAACACCAGCCCTTCGCGTTCTCGATTCAAGCTCTCGATTACGTGATCGGTAAACCCTTCCCAGCCTTTGCCCTGATGCGAATTGGCATTGCCACGCTCGACCGTGAGTACCGAGTTAAGCAGCAAAACGCCTTGTTGCGCCCACGCAATCAGGCAACCGTGCGGCGGCCGCGGAATGCCAAAATCGCGCGTAATCTCGGCGAAGATATTCACCAGCGAAGGCGGCGTCGCGACATCGGGCAGTACCGAGAAACACAGGCCGTGCGCCTGGCCCAGACCGTGATACGGATCTTGTCCGAGAATGACTACCTTGACCTGCTCGAATGGCGTTGTATCAAGTGCGGCAAAAATGCGCGAGCTTGGTGGATAGATGATTTTTCCGGCATTTTTTTCGGCCAGCAAAAACTCGCGCAAGGCACGCATTTCCGGCCGCTCGAACCAGTCGCCGACGCGCGCTTTCCACGACGCGTCGAGCTTCAGTCGCGAATCGGTCATGGCCGG
>JAYVTP010000366.1:0-13468 GCA_043788685.1 Pseudolysobacter sp.
CACCGCAAATTCATCACTCATACGCAACTTGATCTTTATCCAGTCGCCATTGCGCGCGCCACGATACGGACTATCGATACGCTTGCTGACGATACCTTCGATGCCCGCCACCACCGCCTGCTGCATTACGGTTTCGCCCGCACCGACATGATGCTCGCTGTATCGCAAAACCTGCTGCCGCGACTTGCGCAGCAATTTCGACAAACGTTGCTTGCGCTCGATCAACGGAACGTCGCGCAGCGATTCGCCATCGAGATACGGCGCATCGAACAGCATGTAGATCAGCGTGGCATCGTTCTCTTCAGCCAGTCGCGCCTGCAGTGTGTTGAAGTCGACTCGATTTTCATCCAGCGCCACCATCTCACCATCAAGCTGGGCGTTATCCAGTTTCAATTTGCGTATCGCCGCGACGATTTCCGGCAAGCGCGCGGTCCATTCAATCGCATTGCGCGACCACAGTCTGATCTCGCCTGCCACGATCGTCGTCAACAGACGATAACCGTCCCATTTTGCCTCGTGCAACCACATGTCGCCGGCAGGTGGCGCCGTCATGCTGCGACATAATTCCGGCGCAAATGCGCTGTTCTTCAGCGGATCGAATTTTTTGCCGCGTGTAACCTCGACAACTGCAGTCACAGGCTTTTTTGAGTCATGCGCTACAAAATCATCCGCATCGTTTTTGCCGGAAAATTCGTCGTGATGTTTGATCAACAACCACTGTGGTTTGGCGGCTTCGCGCTTCGTGCGCACCAGCACCCACGAACCGCGCAGAATTTTGCCATGCAGCACGAACTTCAATTCGCCACGTTTCAAATCGGCCGTGCGCTACCTTGTGCTTGCCACGTCCCGTGGTCGAAAATGTCGACGTGTCCGGCACCGTAGTTGCCTTTGGGAATATCGCCGGAAAATTTCGCATAAGACAACGGATGATCCTCGACTTCGACCGCCAGCCTTTTTACCGAGGGATCGAGGCTGGAACCTTTCGGTATCGCCCAACTTTTCAGCGCGCCATCCAGCTCCAGCCGGAAATCGTAGTGACGATGCGAAGCGTGATGCAACTGCACTACGAAAATCGGCGCTTTGCCGCTACGCTTGCCTCCAACCGCCGGTTCGGGCGTATCGGCGAATCGGCGAATCGGCGAATCGGCGTTTGCGACGATAGGTTTGCAACGGCATGGTCGCGGCCCGATCAGCCCAAAATCAACAAGAAATGCTTTTTGCAAATGTCGCTGACAAGCTCGCTCGCCATTCGATTACCGTCGTCGGCACATACCGTTCCGGCGAGAGCTTGAAAGCCACCAAGGCATCGACCGCATCCGTCAAAGTTTGGCGCAACGGTGCGGAATCCAAACTTTCGACACTCCCGTCGAGCGCAATCTCATCAAGCACGCGTTGCGACCAATCGAACAGCAGCTCACTGCGAATTTCCAGCTGATCGCGCACCCATCTTTTCAGCGGGAAATGCAGAATATAACCTTCGTGCTGTGCACGTCGCCCTTGCTGTTCGAGCAATCCGTACGCGCCGCGATACCATTCGGTATGGCCTGCCGCAGCGTCACGCACCAGCAAAGGTGCCGGCGCGCGATGTTCATGCAATGGTGCGGCCAGAAAACGTTCCATGCGCCGCGCTTCACTGACCTTGTCCAACTCGATCGCAAACGTGCGATTCATATCGAAAAATTCGAAATAGCGCGGATGGAACGCGGCCATTCTTTCCAGCGGATCGCGGGAAAATCCCAACTTCAAAATGTTTTCGTGGCGGCACGGCAGCACATAGACATAAGCGCGCCCCACGCTGGCAGAACGACCGGACTGATCCGGATTGAAACTTCTGGCGTTCATATCGTGTTGAGCGGTAGCGACAGAAAATTGAGGCGCCATTGAGCGAACTTCAGTTGGGTGCGCATTCGGGATGACCACAGCCACAACCATCGCCCGCCTGATGTTGATCTCTGGCCGTCTCACAATATGAGCCGCAATAATCCTTGCCTGCGAGAGCCGGACAAGTACACGCTTCGTGAACGCAATTTTTTGGATCCATTACAACGCCACATGAGGTTCCACTGGACATCATTTCAGTTGCGCTCATCAGTTCTATTCCTGTTTGGGTTCGATTAACACGTTTGGCAAATGCGAGACGTTGCGCCTTGAAGCACGACCCATCTCGAATTTTGGATGGCTACTCGCAAGAGTCATATCTCGTGCGAAACACCGCATTCCAGCGTAGCTTTTCACGCTGGCTCTGGCGCTTATCTGCGCGAAAGCTCGCGCCGGACAATGGCCATATCGCTGCCTACTTTTTCGATAATTCGACACAATTCAAATCGGGTTGCACCAAACGTGCGACACAGCCGAGAGATCTGATCGGCATCCTGAATGTCGACCATCCGCGAACGAGGAATGCCTGTATCGGCAAATCGCGAAGCCGCGTCGACGACGGAAGCCTCTTCTTTGTCACGGATAATCTGGCCCATTTCCATAATCGTAACCACCAATTGCTCCGGTTGAATGAGAACAACTCAGCAACGACCATGCCATGATACAAACCGAGCTCCAGCTCACACGGTTGATTCTCAGGCACTGTTTTTCGTGCAAAAACGTGTGCACCACGTGATGCAAAATTGCAAAATGCAAGAATCTGAAAATTTTGATGGCTTTGTTTCAGCGCCAGTTTCGATCTGAGCTTTTCGCCGGCATACTTCGAGGAAATTACTTGAAGCGGCAAAAGCCACCGGCATCGCATCTATGGCATACGAAGTGGTTATTCGTCGTGGTTTCTGGGCGGGCGAACATGGACGATTTGCATAAATTTGGCCCACATGTTGCTACGTGTCCTTGCTTGACTGATATTATCAACGCGAGCGAATGATCGCGAACAGGTAAGCGCATGGCCATCACTGAAAAATCTCCGCAACATCTCCAAACCGGCGTTGCCGGTCTGGATCTCGTCCTCGGTGGTGGGCTGGCTCCTGGCCACGTGTATCTGGTGGAAGGCGAGCCCGGCACCGGAAAAACCACCATCGCGATGCGTTTTCTGCATGAAGGCGCAACTCAAAAACGACGAGGTCTGTACATCACCTTGTCCGAAACCGAAGGCGAGCTTCGCGCCTCCGCCGACGCGCACGGCTGGGCTTTCGATGATCACGCCACAATCATGGAAGTGGTGCCGCCCGAAAGTCTACTCGATGCCGCCCATCAGCAAAGCCTGCTGTATTCTTCGGATCTTGAACTCGGTGAAACCACTCGCAGGATCTTCGACGCGATTGAGCGCGTGAAACCAGAGCTGGTCGTTCTGGACAGCCTCTCCGAATTGCGTTTGCTCGCCCAGGGATCGTTGCGTTATCGGCGTCAGATTCTCTCGCTCAAGCATTACTTTGCGCGGCACGGCTCAACCGTGCTCATGCTCGACGATCTGACCACCGATGCGAACGACAAAACCGTGCACGGCGTCGCGCATGGTGTTATCTCGCTCGAACAACGCGCACCCGACTATGGTGCAGAACGCCGTCGCTTGCGCGTGCTCAAATACCGTGGCCAGGCGTTTCGTGGTGGCTATCACGACTTCTCGATCAAGGCAGACGGCGTGCATGTGTATCCACGTCTGCTTGCGGCCGGCAGGTATCGTGAGTTCGATCGCGATACGCTGCCTAGCGGCATGCACAAACTCGATATCCTGCTGGATGGCGGTATCGATACCGGCTCCAGCACGTTGATCCTCGGCCCTGCCGGGGGCGGCAAAACGATGCTGGCGTTGTTGTTTGCCACCGCAGCAGTAGCGCGTGGCGAGAAAGCCGCAGTATTTCTACTGGATGAGGAAATCGGCCTGCTCTGCAAACGCATGAACAACCTCGGCATCGATCTGCAAAGCATGCGTGACAGCGGCAAGCTGCATCTCGAACAGGTGGACGCGGCGGAAATGTCGCCCGGTGAATTTGCATGTCGCGTCTGTGCATGTGTTGATGTCGGCAACACAAAAACCGTGATCATCGACAGCCTGAACGGATATCAGGCGGCCATGTCCGGCGAAAACCAGTTGATCCTGCACATGCACGAATTGCTGCAGTATCTCAATCGACGCGGCGCCACCACATTCCTGACCGTCGCCCAGCCCGGCCTGATTGGCGACACGATGAGCCCGGTCGACATAACCTATCTCGCCGACACCGTGGTGCTGATGCGGTACTTTGAAGCGCTGGGTGTAGTACGACGTGCCATTTCAGTGGTGAAAAAGCGCACCGGCAATCATGAGTCCACACTGCGCGAATTCGGCATCGGCGCGGATGGACTCTGGGTCGGTGAGATCCTCAGCAATTTCCACGGTGTGCTGCTTGGATCGCCCACCGCGGTGGTGGCTGCCGGAGATCCACAGCGATCGTGAAACCGGGTCCGTTTTCAGAACGCGCTGCGGTCTTCGCACCGACCGGTCGCGATGCCGCGATTGCGACGGATCTGTTGCGCGAAGCCGGACTGGCCAGCGAGATTGTCAGCGATCTGAGGAGTGTCGAACGCGCGCTCAAATCCGGAGCCGGGCTCGCGGTGCTTGCCGAAGAAGGCTTGTTCGGTGCCGATCTGACCGCCATCGCCGAGTGGGTCGCACAGCAACCGTCGTGGTCAGATTTCCCGTTTATCGTGCTGACGCGGCGCGGTGGCAGCGATCGCAATCCGGCTGCATTGCGACTCTCCGAATTGCTCGGCAATGTGACGTTTCTGGAGCGGCCGTTTCATCCCACATCGTTTGTCAGCACGGTGCGGACGGCAGTTCGCGCGCGCCGGCGACAGTATGAAGCACGGGCACGTCTCGAAGAATTGAACGAACGTCAGGAGCGCCTGCGTTTCGCCCAGGAGGCCGGCGGCATCGGCACGTTTGAGCTGTTTGCCGACACGCGCATGCTGTCAGTTTCGGAACAGTTTTGCCGCATCTGGGGACTCGGCGATCGCACCAGCGTATCGCTCGCTGAATTGATGCAACTGGTCGATCCGCAAGATCACAACAAGATCATGACCAGCGCCCCGGAGTTAACCACCGATGCGTTGCAATACACCGAATATCGTATTCACCGACCCGATACGCACGAGGTTCGCTGGCTCGCGCGACGTGGCGAGGCATTGCCCGATGGCACCACCGGCGACAAACGTTTTTTCGGCATCGTCTATGACATCACCGAGCGCAAGAATGCGGAACTGGCTTTGCGTGAGCGAGATGCCTTTACGCGGCTGTTGATCAACTCGACCACCGAAGCGTTTTATGCGGTCGATACCGAAGGCACGACGACGCTGTGCAATACGTCATTCCTGCGGCTGCTCGGGTTCGCCGACGAAAGCGAAGTGCTCGGGCGCAAGCTGCATGATGTGATCCATCATTCTCGCCCTGACGGATCACATTATCCGGTAGCGGAATGTCCGATCTACCAGGCCGCCAGCAACGGCAGCCCAGCGACCGTCGACGACGAATATTTTTTTCGCAAGGATGGCAACCGGATTCCGGTCGAATACCGCACCGCGCCGATCATCGTAGACGGCGTGCTGCAAGGTGCGATCTGCACCTTCGTTGATATTACCCAGCGCAAGCGCGCGGCCGACGAACTCAAGCAGCTCAATGCCACGCTCGAACAGCGTGTGGAAGAACGAACGCGCGAACGCGATCGGATGTGGCGTCTGTCTGGCGACCTCATGGGCGTGCGTGATATCGGCGGGCGCTTGCTCGCGGTGAATCAGGCATGGACGACAATGCTCGGCTGGACCGAGGCGGAGCTTTTGCACGAGGATTTTTCCAGCCTCGTGCATCCTGATGATCGGGAAAACTCCCGCAAGAAGTTGAACGAACTGGCCAGTAACCAAACGGCATTTCGTTTCGAGAATCGCTGTTGTCACAAGGATGGCAGCTATCGACTCATTTCCTGGACGAGCGCATTCGAGGATGGCCAGCTATACGCCATTGGTCGCGACATCACGCGCGAGCGCGAAACCGAAGATGCCCTGCGCCAAAGCCAGAAAATGGAAGCGGTCGGACAACTTACCGGTGGCATCGCACACGATTTCAACAACCTTTTGCAGTCCATCACTGCAGCGCTTGAAATGTTGCGTCTGCGCGACGCGAGAAACACGACGCACGATGTCGAGAGGCTGATATCGGTCGCGATCACATCGGCCAACAAGGCCGCGTCACTGGTGCATCATTTGCTCGCGTTTTCGCGACGCCAGCCGCTCAGCCCGACGCCGGTCGACGGTAATATCCTGGTCGCATCGATGCGTGATCTGCTGACACGCACGCTCGGCCATGCGATTCAACTGCAGTTCGTGTTTGCCGAGGATCTCTGGCTCACATTGTGCGATCCCAACCAGCTCGAGAGCGCGATGCTGAACCTCGGTATCAACGCTCGCGACGCGATGCGCGACGGCGGCAAGTTGATCGTCGAGACGAGCAATCTGCATCAACCGGACAAACCGCTTGGCGAGACCAGCGAACTCAATCTCGCGGAATATGTTTGTTTCTCGATTACCGACACCGGTACCGGCATGTCAGCCGAAACGGCGGCGAAGGCGTTCGAACCATTTTTCACTACCAAGGCACTCGGCGAGGGCACGGGCTTGGGCTTGTCGATGGTGTACGGGTTTGCGCGTCAATCGGAAGGTTACGCAAAAATCCGCAGCGAAATCGGCCACGGCACGACGGTCTCGCTGTACCTGCCGCGGTACCTCGGTGTTGTTAAAACAGAAGTCGCCACGTTTGAGAAATCGCCGGATCTGCGTGCTCGTCTGAACGAATGCGTGTTGCTCGTGGAAGACGAACCTGGCATTCGCGAAGTCGTTGCCGTAGTTCTCAAGGATCTCGGATTGGAAGTATGCGTCGCCGAAGATGGCCTGGCCGGTTTGGCCATTCTCGAGTCTGGCCGTGAGTTGAATTTGCTGATCACCGACATCGGCCTGCCCGGCATGAACGGTCGCACGCTGGCGGATCGTGCGCGTGCGTTGTACCCGGATTTGCCGATTTTGCTAATGACCGGATATGCGGAAAATGCCGCACTGGCGAACGGCTTTCTCGGCCCAGGCATGAGCATGATTACCAAACCGTTTCCGCTGTCGGTATTCATCGAAAAAGTACAAACGATTTTGCGACCCGAGTGAAACGGCGACCGCTTGATCCGCCAAGATAACGCAGATGCAGTTTCACCCCGCGCACGCATACATTGTGTTTCATTGATGCTGCAAGTCATGCAGATATGCTCAGCCATCAATGAATTTTCTGCCACTCCTTGGAATTTTTGATGACTCCAGATTTACCCAATCCTGATGTGTCCGCACGGCTCAGTCACGAGGTGCGCATGTTCGCTGCAGGCCTCGCGCACGCAATGGCTAACGTCGTGGGCTCATTGCAAATGAACGCCGAGCTGAGCCGCATGTATGCAAAACGCAATGATCTGGAGCGTGCGATGTTGCCGTTGGAACGGCTGGCGCACGATTGCGCGCGAGCGAACAAGATAATCGCGGATCTGCAGCGACTGGCGAGCTCCTTATCGAGCACCAAGGTCGTGCGCATGCCATTGGATTCGGTTGTGAACATGGCACTCGATGTGGCTCGCACGAAGTTAGATTCCGCGATCGAGCCCGTGATTGATCTGCAGTGGTCGGAGGAGCCAGCAGAAGTCGACGCGAATGGTCATCTCATCCTTGTCGAACTCATGCGCAATGCATTACATTCCGGGGCGAACACGGTCATGGTGACGATACACGTCACCGCTAGCAACGCAAATATCAGTGTCGAAGATGATGGCCCCGGGATGGATGCCGAGACGTGCAAGAGAATCTTCGAGCCGTTTTTCACAACACATCGCGAACACGGCAACAGCGGCTTGGGATTGACTATTTCGAAACACTTGTCGAACAGGCTCGGTGGGTCACTTGATATGCCAACGATCTCCGGCAAGGGTGTGAAAATCGTGCTCACGCTACCGCGTCTGGATGCCCCGATCTGAGCGGCTTTTCGTCAGCATTTTAGGCGCCAGCGACACCTGCTCGATTTCAAGAACTCGTTTTTTTACTCATGCCAATGCGGATTCAATGGCGTCCACCAGTTGCGGCGCCGAGCACGGTTTCTGCAACATGCCATGGGCGTGGGTGATCTCAACGGCATCGACCAGCGCCTTGATCGGCATCGCCGACAGAATGATGATCGGTGGAATTGCGCTGCCGGCGGCTCTCAATTTCATCACTACTTTTTCGCCACGTTCCCGGCCCAATTGCAAATCGAGCAAGACGATGTCGAGGTCGTTGGATTGACTCAGCGACTCATAAGCCTTCGCTGCGGAGTCGGCCAGCCTGGCTCGATAACCCAGAGCAGCGAGCAGCTCCATCGTCGCGCTGGCCAACGCAAAATCATCTTCCACCAGCAATACGTTCGCAGTTTGGATTTTCATATCCAAGTGCCCATGCACGTTGCGGGCCAGCACAACGGCTTGGCCAATGTCGCGAAGATTTTGTACTCGCCGAGGTGATGCCTGACGGCTTTACTCTGCGGACATTTTGCGCACCGCCAAAAGGCGCGGACGAACAGCACATCTTGCTGCTGAATAAGTCCAATCAACGTATAAAAAAACACCCGATCCTGGGGAGAAGACCGGGTGTTTAGTTTGCCACTTGGTCTGATCACTGAAATCTGCATCAGCAATCATCCCTCACACTCTGATCAACATGCGACGCTCACGCGCAGCTTTGAGCACGTCAGGGGATTCGTGCTCGTGGATGATTTTGCAATCGCCATGCCAGTGAAAAACATTTGCAGCTAGCGAGCTGCAGTCTCGATCGGTAACGTCCTCGCCCATCAGCGCCATGCAAACTGAGCGAGTCGATTGATCCTGTCTTTCACTTTGCATGTTTATGCTTGGGAACAAAGGAAACTCGGTATGGAAATCGCTGGCACGGGGTTCGCGTGACGATCTCATGCCGTGACTTTCAACAACGCATTTTAAAGATCCAGAAAGTAGCACACAGGAAAAATGATGGAAATTGATCACACCAATCGGCGAGTCGAAAAAGCCACATCGCGAATCTTTACGCGAGCGCTCGACGAGCTGAATAATTCGACCGGAAACGCTCGCGCTGAAGTCAGAACGGCGTTACTCAAAGCTACCAGAAATGTCAATGGAAGCGCGTGGCAAGCGCATTCGCGGTTTGCACGTTGCACAGCTCAATTATTTGCCGGATCGAAAATGGCCCAATTCGATGTACGCAAATAATTCAGACGCTCAGTCAATACGCCTGCGTCACCACGATCGGTAAAGATCGCTTGGCGAAAAACGCGATAATCAGCCCGTATAAAAGCATCAGCGCAATATCAGAAATGTGCGCCGAGATCACGAACGGCTGGCTGGACGCCGCAGCGGAAAATGGCACCACGACATAATTCATGACGAAGAAAGTAACGAGGCCATAAGCAAGCCCGCATGAAATCCAGAAGCGCGTCAGTATCGTCAAACGCGTGCTCGCAAAAACATAGATCGCCGCGATCAGCAGCGACATCAGCCATTGCAACAACATGCCCAAAGCCGATGCGGGCAGCCCGCCGGCAAACGCCGTCGCCTTGCCGAGCACGCCGCTAGCGACGACTCGCAGTATGACCAGCGGATCGAACCGATTGATCGCAGATACCAGCACGATATCCAGCGTGCCCGCGATCAGGCCGCCATAGACAATCGCTTTCAGCATACGCTGATGCATCGGTGTCGCCTTCTCTGGATCGCGGCAAGCGCGCGCGAGATTCGATCTCGCCAGTGTAGTATCCGGCTTCCGAATCGCGGTGACAAAAATACCTTTGACATGCATCAAAAACAATCTTGCGCGGTGAGTGCGGCGATGATCGATCCTGACTGTCTTTGCTGCCCATTCGGTGTGAGTAAAATTTGCGCTTCAAGCAATTTGCCGATCACCTTGATAAAAACGCCTTATGCATTTTGATCCGCTGCAAATCAGCACGCTGGTGATCGCGATCCATGTGCTTGGCTTGATCGCGGCCGGGCACGCGATCATGTCAGTGCGCACGTCTCAGGGCGCGATTGCATGGGCCATTGTGCTCGCTGTTTTGCCGTATTTCATGCTGATCCCGTATCTGTTTCTCGGGCGTACGCGTTTCACCGGTTATGTGCGCAAGCGCCGCCAGCGTAATACCCAGATGCGCGGCGACAGCACCGAACCGAACTGGCGCGAAATACACGAACAGATGGAAATCACCGGCGTCACGCCGCTGCATCCGGGCATTCGCGCGCTGACCGCATTGACCGGCATGCCATTTCTACCTGGCAACGAGGTGCGTTTGCTGATCGATGGTGCGCAGACTTTCGCCGCAATCTTCGCCGCGATCGAGGCCGCGAAAAACTATGTAATGGTGCAATTTTTCATCGTGCGCGATGATCACCTCGGGCGCAGTCTGCGCGACCTGCTGATCCGCAAAAGTGCTGCCGGCGTGGCGGTATATTTTCTCTACGACGGCATCGGCAGCTACAGCCTGCCCGCACGCTACATCGCGGCATTGAATGCCGGCGGCGTGCACATTCGCGAGTTCGCCACCAAACGCCGCATTGTCAACCGCTTCCAGTTGAACTTTCGCAATCATCGCAAGACCGTCGTGGTCGATGGTCAATGCGCGCTCATCGGCGGCTTGAATGTTGGCGTGGAATATCTCGGCGAGCAACCGCCATTGTCGCCGTGGCGCGATACGCATATCGAAGTGTGCGGGCCCGCCGTCTCGTGTATCCAGATTACCTTTCTCGAAGACTGGTATTGGGTCACGCAAAAGCTGCCGCCGATCAAGCAACCGCGCCCGCTCAAGGATGCCGGCATGTATTGCCAACTGATTCCTAGCGGCCCGGCTGATAGCCAGGAAACCTGCTCGCTGTTTTTTGTCGAGGCGATCAATTCGGCGCGCGAAAAAGTGTGGATTGCGACGCCGTATTTTGTTCCCGACGAATCGGTATTTGCGGCACTCCGATTGGCAGCGTTGCGCGGCGTGCAGGTACGCATATTGATGCCGAGCCGGCCCGATCATCGCGTCAGTTTCGAGGCTGGATTGCTGTATGCCTATGATGCGGTGCGCGCGGGCATTGAGGTCTACCGTTATCTCCCCGGTTTCATGCATCAGAAGGTGATTCTGGTCGATGACGTTGCGGCCGCAATCGGCACGGCTAATCTCGACAACCGATCGTTGCGCCTGAATTTCGAACTCATGTTGCTGACCGTCGATCGCGGTTTCGCCAGCGAGGTCGAGCAAATGTTGCTGACCGATTTTTCGCATTCGAAACGCGTGCATGCCGAGGATTATTTGCGGGCTCCGGCGTGGCGTCGCTTCGGCATGCATGTGGCGCGATTGTTCGCACCGATCCTTTGATTGATCGCGATAAGCTCAGACATTTTCTTTTGCGGCATCCATTTCGAGCCGCAACACCGCCTCGCGTGCAAGTGTGCTCATGCCCTCGCCGCCCGCATGCACGTGGGCGATGATGTGCTGGCGCATGCGTGGCACCCAGAAGCTGCGGATATGTTTCGCCACTGCACTGATCGCAACGTCGTGATCGGTTTCGGACTGGAAAAAATTGCTGATATCGTTGGCCATCTGCACCAGATGTTCGTATCTCGTATGCGCCGGTTTTTCGCTCATGTCGATCTGGCCGCCGTGATGCTGACGATGCGCTGTGGATGAGTGTAGATGACGTGGCTTTGCGGTCGCGCAAAACCGATCAGGCTCATGTTGGCCTGCTCGGCAACACGAATCGCCAGCGCCGTCGGTGCGGAAATCGCAGCCATCAAGCTGATGCCGACGTTGACCGCCTTGAGCGCCATTTCGTAGCTTGCGCGACTGGTAATCAGCAGAAATCCAGCGCCGAAATCGGTGTCGATTCGGCTCAACGCGCCGATGAGTTTGTCCAGTGCGTTATGCCGCCCGACATCCTCGCGCAACATCGTGATCACACCGTCGGCTGTCGCCCATGCCGCGGCGTGCGTCGCACCGGTCACGGCATTGATCGATTGTTGATCGTGCAGGTGCGCGAGTGCTTTTTTCAACGCCACCTCAAAGATGAACACACCTTCGCCGACCTTCGCCGGTGTGCGCAAAACCTGCGCGATATCCTGCGTACCGCAGATGCCGCAACCACTGCGACCGACCAGGTTTCGACCTTGCAACAGCAAAGCAGCGTGGCGTTTTTCCGGAATCTGCATATGTACCCGCACGGAATCGCTGGCGTACTCGATGTTGCTCGATTGCAGCTCCTGTGCAGTCTCGATCAAGCCTTCGCTCAGCGAAAATCCGAGCGCGAAATCATCGAGATTTTGCGGCGTCGCCATCATCACCACATGCGCCGTGCCGTTGTAGCTCAGCGCGAGGGGAATTTCCTCGGCGATGCAATCGCGCAGAGTGACGATCTGGCCGTCGCGCGAGCGTTGCACATCGCGTTGCACGAACGCCGCAAGTGTCGCTGGCGCAACGGCATCCTCCGACGAAATCATCTCAGCGGGCGGCGACAACATGCGTGGCCTTGTCGAGCATTTCCTGCTGCGCTTCGTTGAATTCGTGGTAGCGTTTTTGCCATTCCGAAGGTTGGCTGACGCGCGTGATCTCGACCGCGGTGACCTTGTATTCCGGGCAGTTGGTGGCCCAGTCGGAATTGTCGGTGGTGATCACATTCGCGCCTGACCCCGGAAAATGGAACGTCGTGTAGACCACGCCCGGCTGCATGCGCTCGCTGACCAAGGCGCGCAATACGGTTTCGCCGGCACGACTCTGAATCCCGACCCAGTCGCCGCTCTTGATACCACGATCCTCGGCGTCCTGCGCATGCAGTTCGAGCCGGTCTTCGGCGTGCCACGCATTGTTCTCGGTGCGACGTGTTTGTGCGCCGACGTTGTACTGCGACAGGATGCGGCCAGTAGTGAGAATCAACGGATATTTGCCGTTGACGCGCTCGCGTGTCGGCACGTATTCGGTGACCAGAAAACGTCCTTTGCCACGCACGAATTCATCGACATGCATCACCGGCGTGCCTTGCGGATGTTCGGCATTGCACGGCCACTGGATGCTGCCTAGCTCGTCGATGCGCGCAAAACTCACGCCTTGGAAAGTCGGTGTGAGACTCGCGATTTCATCCATGATTTCGGACGCATGCCTGTAATGCATCGGATAATCGAGCGCGTTGGAAAGCAGTTGCGTGATCTCCCAGTCAGCGTAACCGCCCGGCGCATTCATCACCTTGCGCACGAGTGAAATGCGCCGCTCGGCATTGGTAAACGTGCCGTCCTTTTCGAGGAACGAAGAACCCGGCAGAAACACATGCGCGAACTTCGCAGTCTCATTGAGAAACAGATCCTGCACCACGACACATTCCATCGCAGCAAGCGCGGCGTGCACGTGCTGGATGTTCGGATCGGACTGCGCGATGTCCTCGCCTTCGATGTACAGCGCCTTGAACTCGCCATCGAGCGC
>JAYVTP010000367.1:0-10191 GCA_043788685.1 Pseudolysobacter sp.
GGCGATTTGTCCTCGGCGTTCCGCTCGATCCAGCGCTTCGATGCGGCGTACTCGACCCAGCCGACACCCGGTGCGCAGATCGATCCCGAATGCAGCGGCGTGAGCTGTTTCAAGTTTCCGCTGCAGCCGATCGCGCAAGGCATGAGCCCGACCGATCCGTATACGCCGATGCTGCAAGCTTACGAAGGCGACAAGGTGCAGATTCGCCTGCTGGCCGGCGCGCATACTTCGATGCACGACTACACCATGCACGGCATGCGCTGGCTGGCTGAACCGTTCGAGAAAAATTCCGGCTATCGCAATACGCAGTTCATTTTGCTTTCCGAGCACTACGAATTGTTGTTCGACACGCCGCGCATCGGTGCCGACAAATCCACCGATTATTTGTACAACCCGGATGCGTCGTTCGAAGGTTTGACCAACGGCGCATGGGGTTTGCTGCGTGCGTTCAGCCCGTCGAATCCGCAGGCGTTCCTCAAGCCGTTGAATGCATCGGCGCCGCCACCGGTAGAGCCGATCAAGCCGCCGCCGGGCATGCGTCCGGATTGCAATAACGGCCAGGCCTGCATCCGCGAATACGAAGTCCACGCGATGACCGTGCAGCAAGCACTCGGCCAGCCGAACGGCGTGCTCAAATACAATACGCGCGGCGCGAATCTGCTCGGCGGCAAGAGCGATACGGCCCATCCGCTCGAAGATCCGCTCGCGCTGGTGTATGTCACCGTGCCACAAGGGCAGGCCTACCAACCGAGCGGAAACATCGAGCCACTCGTGCTACGCGCGAACGCCGGCGACTGGATCCATGTCACGCTCGTGAACGATTTCAACGGCAGCGAAACGGTGTTCAAAACCTTTGAGGCCGCGTCGCGTTTCGGCCTCACCTACGCCGTGCCGTACAACTACATTCCGATCGCCTCGTCGGCGACCGTCGGCCTGCACGCGCAACTCGTCACCTACGATGCGCGCAGCAGCGATGGCGCCAACATCGGCAACAATCCGCCGCAGACTGCCGCGCCACAACGCAAGGTCGACTACTGGTGGTACGCCGGACGCATCGATGCAGGCAAGCAGATACCGATCGAATTCGGCGCGATCAACCTGCTGCCGTCAGATCCACTCATGCAGGTGTATCGCGGCCTGTTCGGTGCGCTCATCGTCGAGCCGCTCGGCTCGCACTGGTTGCCCGATCCGCAATCCACGGCGTCGGCCACGGTCTGGAACGGCGACAAGGTATTCCGCGAATTTGTCGTGATGTATCAGAACGACGCCAACATGCTGACCAATGGCAACTCGTGGTGGGCAACTGGCAATCCGCTGGCGGGATTCAACTATCGCGCCGAACCGGCGTGGCTGCGTTTCGGCAAGGGCCTCAACGCCGCGATGGGCATCGATGCGCCGAAAGACTGGAGCCAGCTCACGCCGGACGACGTACAGAATATTTCGCTGTTGTCGATGTCGCAGGTCGATGAAACCAAAACCACCGCGAACCTGCTCGTGGGCGCCGAACCGCAGACGCCAATCTTCCGTGCTCCGGCGCACATGCCGGCGCGCTTTCGTCTCGTGATGCCGGGCGGCGATGGCGACAACCAGATCACATGGGAACTCACCGGCCATGTCTGGCAGGAGGAACCCTACACCGACGATTCGCGCAAGATCGGCTACAACCCGAAATCGGTCAGCGAAAGCACCAAGACCGGCTTCGGCGCGGCAAGTGCGTATGACATCGTGCTCGACGATACGCCCGGCACCACACCCTCGGGTGGACGTTACGGCGTGCCCGGCGATTATCTGTATCGCGGCTGGACCGCGAACATTTTCCAAGGCGGGGCATGGGGCGTTTTCCGCGTCGCGCCGTGGACGCCGCGCGGCAATGTGCGACTGCCGGATACCGTCGGCATCTCCTCAGTGAATAATGCCGCGGGCATCACCACGATCAGCGGCTTCACCACGGCGTGTCCGGTGACGGTGCAGGACGGTGGCAAGGTGATCTGCCGCGCTGGCGGATTTGTGCCGCAGGTAACACTGAGTAGCGGCGGTACGGCGAAGGTCGTCAACGGCCTGTGGAGCCTGACGAGCAAGGCATCCGTGAACACCGCGTTCGATGTGACCTCGCCCGCTGGCGGTGTCGCGGCGTGGAAAAATACCGCCTTGCCGTTGCTCGCGGCAAAGGCCGAAGTCGCACCGCAGGCAACACCGACCAAGACCTTGCCGAACCGGCCGAAACGGTTGCCGCGGCACTGATGCGCCGCGTACTCGCCATACGTTTTGCCGTGATCGCGTGCCTCGCGTGTGTCGTGGGTGCGCGTGCCAGCACGTTGCCGCCGGTACCGTCTGCATCTGCGCAGCACGAAGTCGATCAAGGCATCGCGGTGGATTTCAGCGCGTCGCCGCCCGCTCACAGCGGCGATCCGATCACGTTCGCCTTCACCCTCACCGACACCGCCAGCGGCACGCCGATCAGCGGCGCGCGCCCGGCGGCATGGCTGGTCGCGCATGACAAAAATACGCCTGACAAAACCGGCAACGCGCCGCAAAGTTGCAAGCAGCAGGTCGCCACTTACCTCAGTGCCGATCTGTTTCGGCGCGCTGATATCGATCTCAACAGCTATTACGTGCTGTCGCTGAACGACGACAATTCGATCAGCGTGGTCGATCCGCTGTTCGGCTTCGGCGGCTCGAAATTGCTCGCGATGTTACCTTTGCCCAACCGCGCTGCAGACTGGGCGCTGGCGGCGCAAAACGACGCGTTGTTCGTGACGATGCCGGCGAGTGGCAAGGTCGCTATCGCTGACACACGAAGCTGGAAAATCGTCGCCACGATCACCACCGGGCCGAATCCGCGCCGCATCGTTCTGCAGGCTGGAGGCGCGTGGATCGCGGACGATGAAGGCCTCAGTGTCATCGACATAAAAACCCACGCGTTGATGCGGCTGCGTTTCGGCGCAATACACGAACTCGCGGCCAGCAACGATGGCGATCTGGTGTTTGCGACGGGCGCACACGATGTGCTGATCGTCGATGCGCATGCGGCGAAAGTGATCGCCGATGTGGTCGTCGACGGCGCGCCCGGTTTGCTCGCGTATTCGAATGCCGCCAAGGCGATCTACGCCGCCGATGCGGCAGCCGGAAAACTTTTTGCGATCGATGTACGCAGTCATGCGATCACGACAACTGTCGCGATCCGACCCGGCGCCACGCAAATCCGCTTCGCGCCGGATGGTCGGCACGCGCTGATGCCGAATCCGCAACAGAACGTGGTGCAGGTGCTCGACGCGGCGAGCAATCGCATCGTGCAAAGTGTGGACATCGGCGATGCGCCGGATCAGGTTGGTTTCACGTCGCTGCTCGCCTACGTTCGGCGCCGCGCGAGCGAAAGTGTGGTGATGATTCCGCTCGATCAAATCGGCGTTGAAGGCCACGCGGTCGGCATCGCGGATTTCCCCGCAGGTCAACATGCGCTGGGCGAGGGTAGTCTTGCCGATTCGGTCGTCAGCGCACCGGACGAACCCGCGGTGCTGGTGGCCAATGGCGCCGACAAGATGATTTATTACTACAAGGAAGGCATGGCCGCGCCGGCCGGTGGATTCAACACGTATGGCGCCACGCCACGCGCGGTGCTGGTGGTCGACCATGGTTTGCGCGAACGTGAGCGTGGCCGTTACGCCACCGCGTTGCCGGTGAAAAACCCCGGCGCCTACGGCGTTGTAATGTTTGTCGATGCGCCGCGCGTGGTTGCGTGTTTCGGCTTGACCATCGCGGCGGAAAAAGACGTCGTGGAAAAACCGGTCACACGCGTGACTGCCATCGATCCACCACGCCAGTTGCAGGTCGGCGCAGCGGTGCGATTGCAGTTTGCGTTGAGCGATCCGGCACGCAAGGAACAACGCCACGCCGAGGACGTGCGTGCGCTTGCGTTCGAAGCGCCCGGCGTGTGGCAGCGACGCGGCGATCTCAAACGTCTTGCCAACGGCAATTACGAACTCGAATTCATTCCGCCGAACGCGGGCACGTATTACGTCTGGATCGAATCGGACGCACTCGGCCTGGCGCGCAACAACTCGCAATTCTCGGTGTATCAGGCGATCGATCCTGCGATCAATCAGACCAATTAAACGCAACAACGGAGCCGCAATCATGTCGAGCAATGCTGCAACACCGGTCCAGCCGCAATACACCTACAACGCGACTACAAAAATGTTCCAGCTCGTGCATTTCACCACGCCGGGCTGCAATAACGATTTCCCGAACAACCCGAGCGCATACGCAAAACTGGTGGCGGCGTGGAGCCAGAACGTCAACGGTTTCACCAACCAGGCGATCACCGGAAATCCGTGGAATGCGCTGAACTCGGCGCAGCAAACCGGCTACTACAATCCGCTCAACACACCGATTCCGGCCGGGTCGGGCGCGGTCGATGTGGCGTGGATCGCATTCCCGAACCGGCTCGTGCAATACCTCGGCCAGAACCAGTCGCCGGCCAATCCGTACGGCCTGAGCATGGACACGCTCTACCAGCTCGCCGACACCGGCCAGCTTGGCAAATACCAGATCCCGCAAACACGTTGTCCGCAGCCCGACTGGAAAGGCGTACTCGAAGCCTACGGCCCATACGGCCCGCGCGGCTGGCTCGATGAATACTGCGAATTCAGCGTCGTGCGCAACAGCGCCGGCAAGATCACACGCATCGATTTCACGTGCGAGAATCCCGAATATTTCCAGACCCTCTGGTGCATCGATCCGCAAACCTGTGCGGACGTTTATACGTCTGCATTGAACATGGGCGCACCGCAAAACCAGTGGGTCAAGGTGACGCTGGCCGACCTGACTTTGCTCGATCCGAACACCGGCGCGAAGGTGATCGATCCGCACACCGGCCTGCCCGCGTACAACCCGCTCAACAAGTGGAACAGCGGCACGGCGACAGTGCGCAGCGGCGCGCAAGCGAGCTTCAGCGGCGGCGCGATGCATCTCACCGCCACACCGAACACGCTGCAGACCGAACTTGGCCTCGGTGCCGGCGCAACCGTGCAACGTCTTGCGGGCAATACCGATCCGCAGGCGCTGATCTGCTGCGGCCAGTATGGCCAGAATTATCGCAACAGCGATCCGCACATCGGCCAGACCATCAATCTTGCGGTCGGCGCGGGTTTCAATATTTCGCTGGCCGATCCGCCGGGCCTGTACATCCAGATGCCGAGCTTCGCGCAATACACGCTTCCCGCCGATCCGAAATTGCCGAAAGGCGCGAAGGCGTCGGACTGCTGGCAGGTCGTGCGCGGTTTCGAAAAGATCATCGATCCGATCACCGACACGCCGTTTCCGGGTTCGTTCATCCTGCACGCGGCGTTCCAGATTCCGCAGGCGTGGCTCGATGCCGGCGTATCGTTCACGGTCGGCGACATCCTGGTCGCGGGCGAGGCGATCAAGTGGGGTTCGCAGGTGCAGGCGACGCTTGAGATCGCGCTGTTCGGCCGGCCGATTCCGCCGGTCGCAGCGACACCGAAACAGATCTGCGTCGGCGCGCCGAATCCGGTAGTGCAGGCACAGCCGTTGCAGGTCATGTTCCAGAACCTGTGGAACGCGTATTACGGCACCACGATCAACACGCCGGCCGGCGTGCCGATGGTGCTGGCGAGCAATTCCAGCATCATTCCGCCGACATTGCGCACCAGTGCGGCGAATGTTCCACTCGCACTCACTTACGCTGCGCCGAGCGGCACGACGCCAATCCCACAAGCGCAATGGCCGAAGGTGATATTCACGCTGCCAAACGGTCAAACCGATACCAGCATCACCACCACCGTGATCGGTTTCAACCCGAGTGTCACCTACGCGGTGCCCGGAAATACCTACCCGAGCGCATCGCAACTTTTGAATTTGCAGGTCAGTGTCGCGACGAATGCACCGGCCGGTGTGCGCGGCGTGGTGATCGTGCCTTTCGGTCAGACCTTTTCGCCGTCGATCACGCCGGCGCCGGCATTTCTCGTAGTTGCATCATCGACCACGGCTTGAGGACGAGACCATGAATCACAACCACACTTCCATCGCACTGTGCGCATTGGCATCGGCGCTGCTGCTGATCGCCTGCCAGTATCAGGAAACGACCAAGACCGCGGCCCCGGCTGCGCCCGCGCAAGCCGTCACCGCGCCCGCACATGCCGCGCCGGATGCGGCCAGCGCAACCACCACCGGCAGCACCAGCAATTGCCTCGCGCCGCCCTTTCTCGTATCGTCAAGCAGCGGTAAATACGGCTATACGGTGCCGAGTGATATCGCGCTGACGCGCCAGGCCGACGCCAACTGTTTTGCGTGGCAGGAATTCATCGCGCTGAACTGGATCGCCTCGACCAGCGAGCGTGGCAATCCGAACACTGCGGCATCGCCGAGCAACTTCGGTGTCGCCAACGATCAGCGTGCAACGGTCTGGGAAACCTACAAGGAATCCGACGAGGTATTTCTCGCCGATGCAAAAAATCCGGGGCCGTGGAATTATGCCAATGGCGTCGCTGCCAGCGTCAAGATGCTCGGCGGTCTGCGCTCGGAAGTTGGTGCCAAACCGGTACTCGATCTGAGCGCGATCGGTCAAGCTTCGCAAGGCAGCCCGTGGCTCACGGCGCAGAGCAAAATCCTCACGCTGTACGAGCGCCGCATGAACAAGGACGAGTACAACTACATCGTCAACTACGGCCTGTACAACGCCAACGTGCAACAAACGTTTGTGCTGAAGATGGGCATCAACCTGCCCGATGGGACGCCATCGAGCGCGAAGTTCGGCACCACCGGTTCGATCGAGACCAAGGCTGCGTGGCTTGAACTGCCGAATCCCGCCGACTGGCCGCGTTTCAAGATTTCCAAGGCGATCGTGACGTACCCGGGTCAGGCATCGAAAACCGTTGTGGTCGGACTGACCGGTTTGCACATCATCCACAAGACCGCGCTCGGTCAGCAGTTCATCTGGGCGACGTTCGAGCACAAGCAGAACGTGCCCGATGTGAATCACGTCGCGAGCCGCACGCTGACGCCGCCGTACACGTATTACAACGTCAACTGCAATCCGAGTACGGACTATTACAAGTGCGTGGCGAATGCCAATCCGGCCACGGTGAACGGCGGCAAGAATCCGTACAACGCGCCGATCCAGGCCGTGCGGCAGACACCGATCGCATCGCGTGCGAACGACGATGTCGTCGGGCTGAATCAGTACGTCTGGTCGCAGGTGATCGCGAAGCAGAATCCGAATTCGGTGTTCCTCAACTACCAGCTCGTCAACACCTTGTGGTCGAACCAGAACACGGCGATTGCGCCGGGCGCACGCACGCCGCTGATCGCCGCACAACTGTCACCCGGCCCGAGTCAGGAACCGGTCGCAAACACTACGATGGAAACCTATGTGCAGAGTCTCACATGTCTGGATTGCCATGCCTCGGCGCCAATCGCGACGGTGAAAAAAACGACCACGCTGAAGATTTACGATCCAGCCACGGCGGGTACCGATGCGACCAAGGCCAATCCGTTTGCATCGGATTATTCGTTCCTGCTCGGCAACGCCACGCAGCCGAAATCGCCGCACCCGACCCATTGATAGCCGGGCCATTGAGAATCGAGGATCAAGATCATGGATCAGCAACCCGTTCCAAGCTGGCTCGCCGCGTCGTGGCAGCGCCTCTGGGTCATCAACAACAATCAGGGGCCGCCGAAAGACACGGTCAACGTGCGCAATATCCAGACGCCGACCTTGTTCGGTGACTGCCGCATTCCGAAGGATCGGCCCGCGTTTCCCGATGCAAAATCACTGGCCGATCTGACCGATGCGCAGTTGAAGACGCTGTATGCGCAGGAGGGATTCAGCGGCTACACCACAGTCGATGGTTACATCATCACCTGGCATCACGAGATTGGTTATCAACCGCCGGACGGCACGATCGACATCGGCCGTTTCGAGATTCTCGGCGGACGCAATGTACTCGAACACGGCGTGCAGGCGGTGTACCTCGAACACTGGTGGCGGCTCGAACAATCCGGCAGCGATTTCCTCGGCGTGAAGGTGATGCGCAAGCTCGGCGATGGTCGCCAGCGTGTGCACGAAATCCTGTCGGTGAGCGGTGATCATTTCATCTACGCGCGCAATCGCGATTTCGACCTGCCGATGGCCAACTCGCTGGCCGACCTGATCAGCCGAGAAAAATACACACGCAAGCAGATTCTCGCGGTGCTCGATTGCGAGGTATCGCACGGCTTCGTGCTCGGTGGTCGACAGCCGTGGGAGGTGCAGTTCTCGACCTTGCCGTTCAAGGAAAACAAGCCGCTCGATTTCGCCGTGCAAATCGTGATCGATGCGAAAACCGGCGCGCTGTCGCATCGCGGCAGCACACCCGATTTGAGTTGGTCGTTTCCGATCAACACGCTGGATATCGAAGACCTGCTTGTGCTGTTTTCGCCGGCATGAATACCCATTTCAGGAGTCGAACCATGTATCGATTGATTGCAAGTCTTACTCTCGCGCTCGGCGTTTGTTCGCTGGCGCACGCCGATACCAACAAGGCGATCCAGGTCTCGTCGCGCCACGCCACCGATGCGAGTCCGCACCTGCTGGCGCTGCGCGCGCCCGGCACCGCGCACTGCCTGATCCAGAACAACAACACCGGCAATCCGCTGGCCCCGGGCAGCAACGACGATGCTTTGTTCAAGCTGTTGTCAGCACAACCGCGTTGTCCGGAAAACGCACTGGTATTTCGCGACCTCGTACTTGCCAGCAAGATGACCCTGCATCCGGCGATGGTAGCGAATCGCGGGTTCCACAATCCGTTGCCGCAAGGCAGCTTCAGTTTCTTCGAATCGGTGCAGGGCGCGTATGCCGGACAAACGCTCGCGCCCGGCGACTGGTTCTTCGGCCACTTCACCGCGGCCTCGATCGACAACGTCGCGCTGACCAGCATCATGGCGCCGCAACAGGCCGCGACGCCGGATAATCTGCTGCTCGAAACGCTGGTGTGGGATCCGAAAAAGCAGGTGTTCAACTTCTACGAAATCCGCGGCACCGGCCAAGGCGGCGAGTGGTTTTATCGCGGCGACTCGGTCGATATTCTTGCCGACATCGCCAATCTCGATCGCGGCTACGATGCCTCGCAGCCGATCTTCATGGGCCCGCTCGACGGCGGCAAGGCGAGCATGCCGCGACTGCGCTGTTCGGGTTGCCACATGAACGGCGGGCCGATCATGAAGGAGCTGAAAACGCCGCACGATTCGTGGTGGACGATGGAACGTCCGCTGGATTTCGGCGCGTTGCGCATCGCGCCCGAGTTCAGCAGCATCCTCGCCAATCTGGTCAGTGCCAACGAGCTGGAAAAGTGGATCAAGGCCGGTGACGAAAAACTTCTCGCGAGTGCGCCGTTCTGGAAAACGCGCTCGGCGTTGTCGTTGCAGGAACAACTGCGGCCACTGTTTTGCGAACAGGAAGTCAATCTCGAATCCGATCCGCAACCGTTCGAAGGACCGGATGCCAATATCCAGGCGCCAGTCGGTGCGTTCGTCGACCAGCGTCTCGTGCCGGACCAGCAAACCATCAGCATCGGCAAGGATCTGTACACCGGTTCGCTGACGTTGTTCCAGTCGCAGTTCATCGATTACCAGAGCGGCGGATTTGCCAACTCGGTGCAGCCGATCAACCAGATCGATGCCGACCACGCCTTCGAGACGCCGGTGAAATCGCATAGCGACATGCTGGTCGTCGACAAGCTCCTCGCCGCCGGCGTCATCGATCAGAAGTTCGTGTTCGACGTGATCGCGACCGATATGACGCGCCCGATGTTTTCGCCGGGACGTTGCGGATTGTTGCAGAAGCTGCCGACCGGCCCGGCCACGGCGGACTGGAAAACCAAGTTCCAGCAGAACCTTGCCAGCACGAATTCGGCGTCGGCAAAAGAATTGCTTGCCAACCTCAGCGATGCGGCGCGTACACCGGCTTATCATCGCGCCAAGGCAAAACAACTCATCGCGAAAATCCAGGGCAACGCCGCGCAGCAGCCAGCCGTGAACGGTTATGTGCGACTGCTCACGCAACGCCGCATTGCGGTATATCAGGCGCAGATTTCGCAGCATCCGCAAGGACAGATTTTCGAGCCGGGTTTCCGTCTGATTTTCCCGACCATGCAGTTGTTGCAGAAGAACCAGCAGCAGATTGCCTACGGCGGC
>JAYVTP010000368.1:0-1674 GCA_043788685.1 Pseudolysobacter sp.
ATTTCGGGCGCGACATAGATCGGCGTACCCGCGACGCTCGATTTTGCGACGTGCTGAAAATCCCGCGCCGCGCCAAAATCCAGCAGCACAATACGTCCACCGTCTTCGCGTAGAACGTTCTCGGGCTTGAGGTCGGCATGGGCAAAACCTTGGCGATGAATTGCCGCCAAGGCGTCGCACAATTGCAGCGCGATGACGATCACATCGCTTGTGCAAAACGGGCCGTTTTTATCGAGCAGCGCCTTCAGCGATCGGCCTTGTACCAGCTCCATCCAGATACCAGCGCGTGTGTCTTCGACAGCGGCGCCGAAAATCCTCACGACGTTCGGTTGATTCACCTTGGCTAGCTTGTGCGCTTCCTGTATGAACTCGCCGGACAAAACACCGGTGTGTTTTTTCTGCAGCTTCAGCGCGACGTATTGATCGAGCAGCCGATCATGGGCACGCCAGATCTCGCCCTGTGCGCCTCACCAATTTTTTCGATCACATCGAGACCGGCAAATCGAAACGCGGTCGCATGTGGTGACGCGACGTCTGATTTCGATTTTGCCGATCGGAATGCCTCGGTAATTTTGGCGAGCTGACGCAAGCCGGCGTGCGCTGCGGCATCGCTGCCATCCAGCTCTGCCCAGTCGACGGCGTAACCATCCGCGACAGTCGCGGCGATCGATTCGAGATCGTGCTGTGAGGCGCTCATCAGCGGCAGCATCGAGTTGTAGTTTCTGCGTTCAATCGCGCTTTCTGGCGCACGATTCGATACTTCGGTTTTCGTCGAATTCTTCGAGGCCCGCAGCGAGCTTTACCATCGCCCGCGCGATCATCATGCGTACGCCATCGGCGGTTTCGCCCACGGCAGCGGCGATTTCGGCGTAACTCATGCAAAATTCGATGCGCATCACCACGACACTTTGCTGGCGCCGGTTCAAGGCCGCCAGAGTGCTTTCGTAACGGCGCAGACAATCCTGTCCGAGCACCAGTTCGACCGGCGAGGTCAGGTTCTTGTCGACCAGATCTTCGTCAATATCCACGGATTGCGGGTGGCGATTTCCGCGCCGGATTTCATCGCGCAATTCGTTCATGAGGATTTGTCGCAGATAGGCCAGAAAACTGCCCTTGCCTTCATTGCGAAATTGCTCGATGCGGGTAAGTGCGCGCATCACGGTGATTTGCACCAGATCTTCCGTATCGCCGAGGCCGCGCGCCTGCGCGGGCAGGCGGCCATGCGCCCATTTACGCAGCGGATCCAGAAAGCGACTCACCAGCGTTTCGCGTGCGCGGGCATCGCCTTGGCGAACTTTCACGATCAGCATCTGCGTCGGCTCATTTGCCTGCAGCGGCATCACGGCGGACAGGTGCACGACATTCGAACGCGATGTTCGCGGCGGCGACAGCGGTGTCGAACCGGACATTTTCGCTGCGGGAAGCACTTCGCAAAGACGACCAAAAGAATTCATGAGTACGCTTTCGTTAGGTGGCTAACGATCTATACGAGATTTAATCGCGAAGGTGACATTTCTTGTTCGCAGCCGGAGACACGGCTGAAAATCGGGTCTGTCGATGTCAGAATCCTGCGGGCGCCACGCTGGGATCGGCGTGATTCGGAAATGCAAAACGCTTCTCTTGAGCGAATGATCCGGTAGTTTCGAACATCACTGTTGCGGCAAGAAATACGAG
>JAYVTP010000369.1:0-2502 GCA_043788685.1 Pseudolysobacter sp.
GATCACGTTGCCGACGTATTCCTGCGGCGTGAGAATGTTGGCAACGATGATCGGCTCGCGCACTTCCTCGACATTCGATCCGACCGGAAGTTTGGCCGGATTGTCCAGATTGAGAATGTCGCCTGAGGTCAGCAGCACTTGGTAAATCACGGTCGGCGCGGTGGTGATGAGATCGAGATCGTATTCGCGTTCGAGCCGCTCCTGCACGATTTCCATGTGCAGCATGCCAAGGAATCCGCAGCGAAAACCGAAGCCCATCGCTTCCGAACTTTCCGGCTCAAACGTCAGCGAGGCGTCGTTGAGGCGCAGTTTGTCGAGCGCCTCGCGCAGCGCGGGATACGCATCGGATTCGGTCGGAAACAATCCGGCAAAAACACGCGGCTGCATTTTTTCGAAACCCGGCAGCGCATGCGGCGCCGGATCGGAGGCGAGCGTCAACGTATCGCCCACCGGTGCACCGTGCACATCCTTGATCGAGGCGCAGATGAAGCCCACTTCGCCAGCGCGCAGCTTGTCCTTGATCTTGCGTTTCGGGGTAAATACGCCGACCTGATCGACTTCGTGCGAGCGTCCGGTCGACATCACCAGCATCTTGTCGCGCGGCTTGATCTCGCCTTGCATCACGCGCACCAGCGATACCACGCCGAGATAATTGTCGAACCACGAATCGATGATGAGTGCCTGCAATTTGTCGGTATCGCGCGGCTTCGGCGGCGGAATGCGCGTGATGATCGCCTCGAGCACGGCGCGAATGTTCTGCCCGGTCTTGGCGCTGATCTCGATCGCGTCGGTGGCATCAATGCCGATCACTGCTTCGATTTCTTCCTTGACCTTTTCCGGATCGGCGGTTGGCAGATCGATCTTGTTGAGGATCGGAATGACTTCCAAGCCTTGTTCGACGGCGGTGTAGCAGTTCGCCACGCTTTGCGCTTCGACACCCTGAGCTGCATCGACCACCAATAGCGCACCTTCGCAAGCCGCGAGCGAGCGCGAGACTTCGTAGGAGAAATCCACGTGTCCCGGCGTATCGATGAAGTTCAGCAGATAGGTTTTACCGTTGTCGGCCGTATACGGCAGCGAAACGCTCTGTGCCTTGATGGTGATGCCGCGCTCGCGCTCGATCGGATTCGAGTCGAGTACCTGGGCTTCCATTTCGCGCGCTTCAAGGCCGCCGCAGAGTTGAATGATGCGATCTGCCAGCGTGGATTTGCCGTGATCGACGTGCGCGATGATGGAGAAGTTGCGAATATGTTCCATGTATACCTGATGATATGTCGACGTGCTGCAGAGCCAGTGCCGACACCGCAAAAGCGGCATTATCGCATGAAGCGCGCGCAATCTGCCCGACTCGTTTCAAATCCTGCGCACAGATCGCGTTTTGTCGACGAATAGTCCTTCGACAAATATGGAAATCCTGCACCGCGGAGCTAATCTGCTATTGCAACCATTGGCAGTCGAACCTGCGCCTCAGCGCACCAATTCGCCGGAAGCCACCAATGCCGTGATCGCGCGGATATCGCCATCCATCGCGCGATCTCGCGGCATGAAAGAAATCTGCTGGCGAATGCGCGCCAATGCCGCCTGCACTGCAGCGCCCGCATGGAATTGTCCCGCATTCGCGAGCGCCTGCATCAGTAGCCGAACCTCGGATTCAAACTGCGCATGCAAGGCATGCCCTGGGGCTGGCGCGCCATGAATCTTGCTGATCAAGGCCTCACAGTCACCACGCGCGGCAAGGGTACGTGCTGCGTTCAACATGTTCTGGCGATATTCCAGCGCCTGCGCCGCGGTATACAGTTCCATCGCTAGAACGTGACTCAAGTCCTCGGTCATTTCCAGCACGTGCCGCGCTTCGTTGGCGCCCATCGAGACATGATCTTCCGCATTCGCCGACGTTGGAATCGAATACACCGAGGCCGGATGCGCCCGCGTTGCCAGATCGTTGACCAGCGCCGCCGCGGTGTACTGCACGATCATGAAACCGGAATCGGTGGCGTCTTCGTTACCGATCAGAAATGCCGGCAGACCATCGTTTGTGGCCGGATCGACCAGCTTGTTCAATCGCCGCTCGGAGATGCTCGCGAGTACAGGGATCGCGGCCTTGATATAACTCATCGCCAGCGCAAGTGGCATGCCGTGAAAATGACCGGCGGAGATCACCTGATTCTCAATCACCAGCGCGCCTTCCGCATCCGCAAAGATAAGCGGATTGTCGGTGACTGCGTTCAACTCGATATCGATCACACGACACGCCTGATCGACCGCGTCGCGTACCGCACCATGCACCTGCGGCATGCAGCGCAGGCAATACGCATCCTGCGGCTGATGTTTCTTGCCACCCTTGAACGGCATGAAGCGCGAATAAAATGCTTCCTTGCCGTGACGCTGACCAACCGGTACGTAATCCCAGGCGATATCGAAACGATGTTGTTGATCCTCGGCCTGCGTCCACGAATCAGCGAGCCAGGTGCGGAATCGCGGCACGAGATGGTAAGGAATATC
>JAYVTP010000370.1:0-2691 GCA_043788685.1 Pseudolysobacter sp.
GCGGCAATTCCGCCTTGCGCCCAGTGGCTGGAACCATCGAGCGCAAACGCGCCGCGCGTGATCAGCGCGACACGTTTCGGCGCGGCGGCGAGTGCGGTCGTGAGGCCAGCGATACCCGAGCCAATCACGACGATATCGAAATTTTCGCTCACCCCGTTACCTGATGCGTCACCGGTTTTGCTGACAGCGCGAGCATGTTCTCGACCGCCGAGCGCGCGCGCTGCGCAATGGCTGGATCGACCGTTACTTCATGGCGCATATGCAACAGCGTTTCATAGATTTTCGGCAAGGTGATGCGCTTCATGTGCGGACACAAATTGCACGGCCGTATGAATTCGATATCGGGAAACTCGACCGCCACGTTATCGCTCATCGAGCATTCGGTGATCATCACGACACGAGGCGGACGTTGCTTGTCGAGATGCGTCACCATAGCTGCGGTCGAGCCGACAAAATCCGCTTCGGCGAGTACATCCGGCGGGCATTCGGGATGCGCGAGAATATGGATCTTGCCATCGATATCATTGTTGCGTTGTGCACGGTAGTCGCGCAACTCGGCGCCGCTAAAACGCTCGTGCACTTCGCAACTGCCGGCCCACAGGATCAGCTCGACGCCGGTTTTCGATGCAACGTACTTGCCGAGATATTGATCAGGAATGAAGATCACGCGATCGACACCGAGCGATTCCACCACCTGCACTGCATTGCCCGAGGTGCAGCAGATATCGGTTTCGGCTTTGACATCTGCCGAAGTATTCACATAGGTCACGACAGGCACGCCCGGATAACGCTTCTTGAGCAGTCGCACATCGGCGGCGGTGATCGAGCTTGCCAGCGAGCAGCCTGCGTGCAGATCGGGGATAAGCACGGTTTTTTCCGGACTCAGAATCTTCGACGTCTCGGCCATGAAATGCACCCCGGCCTGCACGATGACGGCGGCATCCGCGCGCGCGGCATACTGCGCGAGTGCGAGCGAGTCGCCGGTGAAATCGGCAACGGTGTGGAAGATCTCGGGTGTCTGATAATTGTGCGCGAGAATGACCGCGCCACGTTCGCGCTTGAGCCGATTGATCGCATCGATATACGGCAGATGCGCGGACCATTCTATCGCCGGAATTACCTTTTGCACACGCTCGTACAGCGGCGCGTAATGCTCATGCAGAGCCTGCGAATAGGGTGCGAGAACGGGAATATTCGCAGACGGATTTTTACGCGGAGCGCTAACGGAAAATACGGACATCGGTACCCTTATGCTTAGATTGAGCACAACAATATGCTACATCTGAGCATAAGCCCGGTCAAACTTCACTCCAATCATTCGAGGCAAATGCGTTTACGCGGGATACGGCATGCCGTCGAAACCCTCGTCGAGCAATCCTCTGGCTTCGCTCAATGCCGCATCGACCGCACGCACCACGGGCTCGGCCAATTCGATATCATGTTCGGCGATCATCACGTTGACCAGATCGGCCACCGGCAATTCGCCCATCGCGCCGGTCAGGTGATAACCGTTGACGAACGCCGGGACGCCGGCGTCCTCCAGCGCGTTTTTGACCAGATGTGCATCGATGATATTTTCGGCTCGATAAACAATTTTCACGCGATCCTCCACTGCAAAATATGTTGCGCTACTTTATCTGCCGAGCAGCGGCAAAATGCACTTTAATCCAACGCCGCTCTTGCGTGGTCGGACAAAGCGAACACCACGACTTCATCGTCCGTGTAGGCCGGAGCACCCAATTTTTGCCGAATCTGCGGCAGGCAGATCGACATATCCGGCCATTGCGTCGGCGGATGCGCGGGATCAGGCCACGCTTTGAGATGCACGACCAGAAAATCCGCGCCTGCGGTCTCGCCGCGCAGCAGCGCCGACAAATGCACGAACTGCTGTAACTGCATGCCGGTATCGGATTCGGGATAGTTGCCGTATTGATAATCGCCGCAAACCGGGGCGGCAAATGCGATACGCACATACTGTCGATGCACCGCCTGATACAACGGTTGTGCATCGAAGTTACTACTCAGCCACCAAGGCGTCTCGATCAGGGTCAGGCTATGCGGCGGAAGTTGTCGCAGGTGTCGATAAAATGCCGAAATCGGACCCGGTGATAACTCGACCTTGTACGGATTATGGGCGTCGTCATAATCGAACTGAAAATACGCATCGCCCATGAACTGGTTGGGATTGTAGAGATAACTCGGCAGCGGGCCTGCGCAGTACAGCCCGCATAGAAACAACCCGGTCACGCCGGCTTGCATGACAGTCGACGACATCTGCCGGATCAGCACCATCGCACCCTCGGCCATGCCGAGCAGCAAGAATGGAATGGCAGTCTGGATGTAGCGCACATAGGTTCCCGGATGCTGCAGCCACGCGGCTTTGGACAGGGCCACGACAAACGCGCCGCCGAGGACGACAACCGCGAAATAGCCGACCACATCGCGATCACGCCGCCAGATGCTGCGAATCCCAATGCCTGACAGAACGCCGCACACAACCAGGAGCAACGCATTGCCGATACCAAAGGACAATAATAATCCGCGGTATAAAGTATCGATGCTGATCCAGCCCTTGCCGGCTTTCATTGCCAGAGACGGCCAATCGGCAATCAACGGCGGCAGCAGTGCCGCACACAACGGCAGCGCGGTACAGAGTCCCAATATTGTCAGCCGCCGCAATCCGATCCAGCC
>JAYVTP010000371.1:0-3318 GCA_043788685.1 Pseudolysobacter sp.
GACGCCAGCTTGGCCTTGGTATCGACTTTGACCGGCGTGCCGCCATCGACGCGAATGCGCGCCTCGACGTTGCGCGCGTCCTTCGGTGACAACCGCAACTGCGTGACTTCGCCAACCTTGATGCCGTTGTATTGCACGAGGCCGCCCTTCGACAAACCAGTCACGGCCTCGGTAAACACGATGTCGTAATACGCGAATTCGCGATCTGCGCTGGCCTTGGACAACCACAATACAAACAGCATCGCAGCGGCGACCACCGCGATGGTGAATACGCCGATCAGAACATGGTGCGCGCGTGTTTCCATCATCAACTCCTGGGCGCCGCTATCGAAGATTGCAGTGACTGCTGGCGTGCTTGGGCGGCTGCCGCGGCACGTGCGCGCGGGCCGTGAAAATAGGCCTGAATCCACTCGTCCGGATTGCTCGCCACGGTCGCGAGATCACTGAGTACGAGCACTCGTTTTTGCGAGATCACCGCGACGCGGTCGCAAATGGTGTACAGCGTATCGAGATCGTGGGTAATCATGAAAACGGTCAGCCCGAGACTTTCGCGCAAGGTCAGAATGAGTTGATCGAATGCGGCGGCGCCGATTGGGTCGAGGCCGGCGGTCGGCTCATCAAGGAACAGAATATCTGGATCGAGCGCGAGTGCGCGTGCAAGGGCGGCGCGCTTGCGCATGCCGCCGGAAAGTTGATTGGGATATTTCGCACCGGCATCCGCGGGCAGGCCGGCGAGCGCAATCTTCAGCGCGACAATGCGCTCGACCAGCGTCTTGCTGAGGCGATGATGCTCGATCAGCGGCACGGCGACATTCTCCGCGACGGTCAATGACGAGAACAACGCGCCATCCTGAAATAGGACACCGATGCGTTGCTCCAGCGTGGCGCGTCGCGCGGTCGAAAGTTGCTTGATGTTTTCGCCGAGCAAACGCACCTCGCCGGCATCCGCTGCGCGCAGGCCGATGATCGCGCGTAGCAACACCGATTTACCCGCGCCGGAGCCGCCGACCACAGCGAGGATTTCGCCACGACAAACTTCGAGATCGAGATTGTCGTGCACCACTTGCATGCCGAATTGGTTGCGCATGCCGCGCACTTCGATCACCTTTTGCGCCGTCTCGATATCGGCTGCGGCACTGGTGGGCACGGCGCTCAAACGTTGATCTCCATGAAAAAGATCGCCGCGATCGCATCGACCAGGATCACCATGAAAATCGATTGCACCACGCTCGCGGTGGTGTGTTCGCCGACCGATTCGGCGCTGCCCGATACCTTGAAACCTTCGAGGCAGCCGATGATCGCGATGAGGAATGCGAAGATCGGTGCCTTGCCCATGCCGACCCAGAAATGCCGCACTTCGGTGCCTTCGAGAAAACGCGAAATGAACATGCCCGGCGAAATATCCAGCGCGAGCGCACAGACCGCGCCGCCGCCGATGATACCGGCGATCATCGCGATAAAAGTCAGCATCGGCATCGCGATCAGCAATGCGAGCAGGCGCGGTATCACCAGCACTTCCATCGGGTCGAGGCCGAGCGTGCGCAATGCGTCGATTTCTTCGCGACTTTTCATCGAGCCGATCTGCGCGGTGAATGCGCTGCCGGATCGGCCGGCGACGAGAATCGCGGTCAGCAGCACGCCGAATTCGCGCAGGAACGAATAGCTAACGAGTTCGACCGTGAAGACCGACGCGCCGAAATCGCGCAGCACGGTCGCGCCGAGAAATGCGATCACCGCGCCAACCAGAAAACTCAGCAGCGCGACGATCGGCACCGCATTCAATCCGGTCTGCTCGATGTGGAATACCAGCGAAGTCACACGCCAGCGTCGCGGTTGCGGCAACACGCGCAGGAGTGTGCTGAGGCTCAGGCCGATGAAACCGAGCAGGGCGATGAAATTGCCGGTGATGGTTTCGACCACTGCGCCGATATGGGCGAGTGCATCGCTCCAGCGTGGTGTCGGCAATGCCGCAATTCGACTGTCGCCTTGCGCGGCAGTGACGGCGATCAGCAATGCGCGTTGCGCTGCGGTCAGCGCATGCGGATCTTGCGCGAGCGTTTGCAGCGGTTCGCGACCGAGCAGTACGATCAGCAATTCTGCACCGATGCTGTCGAGTTTGCCGAGTGCGCTGGCATCGATGCGTGCGGCGCGGATCGATCCATCGCGCTTCAAGCGATTGACCTTGCTATCGAGCGCTGCGGCGTAAGCCAGCGTCCAGTCGCCACCGATGCGCAGAGAAGACTCTGCGCCGTCGTGCTGGATTTCGGCGTAACCGGCGTTGGCTGCGGACATGCGGCAAGGCTAGCAGCAATCGCCGAAGCTGCGAACCGGTGCGCGGCAAATTTCGGCAAGCACAGACAGCGCGCGTAAATCGCTCCTGCCGCAGAATGCGCAGTTTGCCATCGGCGCAGTATGCTTGGCATCGCCATGTGTGGGTTGCTGCGTGTTACCAGAGGTCGTGATGAATGTCGAGTCCGCGCTAACCACCCGCATCGCTTTTGTGATGGAACTAGCGCGGCGCCTGCACCAATACGGTACTGCGGCGCCGCGTCTGGAAGATGCGATCAACCGCGTCAGCCGACGTCTGAATTTGCGCTGCGACATCATGTCCAGCCCGACCTCGATCATCATGTCGTTCGCCGATTGCGCGCTCGGCGAAGATGCGCTGTCACAGCTCACGCAGGTGATCCGACTGTCGCCCGGCGATATCGATCTGGATTTGTTGTGCCGCGTTGATGAGATTGCCGATTGCGTGATCGATGGCAGTTTGGATATCCAGCAAGGGCATCAGCAGTTGCGCGCGATCCGGCATGGCCAAAGCCGTTTGTCGGATCTGCACACCGTGCTGTGCTACGGCATTGCCTCGGCCGCGGTGGCTGCGATTCTGCATTCGAGTGTTGCAGATATTGCGGTATCGGCGGCGACTGGAATGTTGATCGGCGCACTTGCGCACCTCGCGCAGCGCCGGCCACGACTGGCCGCGAGTCTTGAAGCCTTGTCGGCGCTGTTGGCCACGCTGATCGCCACGGTCGTCAGTTTTTATCTTGTACCGCTGTCGGTGAAAGCCGTAGTGCTGGCGAGCGTGATCGTATTGCTGCCGGGCTTGACCTTGACTACCGCCGTGCGCGAATTATCGACCCAGCATCTGGTGTCGGGCGTGGCGCGTCTGGCCGGCGCGTTGGCGATGTTGCTGAAGTTCGCGTTCGGCACGCTCGCGGCCAACAAATTGTGCTTGCTGCTCGGATTGATTCCGACCGGACAACCGTTGCCGCCGGTATCGAGTCTGGTCGAATGGACCGCCTTGATCGCCGGTTGTTA
>JAYVTP010000372.1:0-2480 GCA_043788685.1 Pseudolysobacter sp.
CGGCGGTGTTGGCCGCACCGAAGTCAACAAGAGTCCGTTCGATGCCAACGATACCGGCTACACCCTCAACGGCGGTTATCGCTGGGGTTTGTTCGGCGTGGAAGTCGGTTACACCGATCTGGGTTCGTACAAGCAAAACGTCACGGTCGGCACAACGCCGTTGAGCCTGAAAGCGAAAGTGCATGGCCCGACTGTCGGCGGTAATGTGCATATCCCGGTCGGTGACAATTTCTACGTAAGCGGTCGTGCCGGCGTCTATCACTTCGATGGCAATGCGCAACTTGCTGGCCTGGACGGCACCGGCAGCGCGGTGATCGTGCGCACCAGCACGGACGGCTACAAGCCTTACGGCGGCGTCGGTGTCGGCTACGATTTTTCGAGCAATGTCAGTCTCGGTGTGAATTACGACTATTACAGCGCGAAAAGGAGCGATTTCGATCTGAGTTCGAAGATGCTTTCGGTGAATGCCGAGTACCGTTTTTAAGCAGTAACTGCCACACTCCTCCAGTACGAAAAGTCCAGGACGGACTCCACAGGTTCATGGCCCGCCGGATGCGGGCCTTTTTTTGCGCGCACGATTTTTCGGCGCGATCACAACGTGCTTGCTGATACAGATCGTTCAAGGCGATGACAGATCAAAACCATCGCGAAAAATGCCATCAGCCGGTGCGCCCCACAACGCGTACGCCGACTCGCTGAATTGCGTCGCTGCACCGGGCGCGCCAAACAGCGGGATGACTTCGATCGCGAAACTGCTGCCCGCGACCACCCCTGACAGCGGCGCATCCTGATCCTGCCAATAACGCAACGGATCGGCAGCGGCATACGGAAAATACCCCGCGACAATTCCATTCACCTTGATCTGCGCCGGCACGCTTGCCATCTGTACATCGAGCACGCGGCGCAGGCGTAACGGTGTGGCTGACGTCGGTAAATCGAAGCGGAAACTGCTGCTGCCATCAAACAGATGACAGCTCGTGGCGCTGCGCGATGTCGGCGGCTCACTCTCGTAGGTCGCGCCGTTCAACACGCTGCAAATCGCACTGGCCGGATGCTGATAACCGAAGCGCGACGACGCATTCGCAGCACCGACATCGAACTGCGCATACGGCGACAACAACACTTGCCGCTGCGCATAACCGTAGAACACCACGTCGGCGCAAGTCGGTACGGATTGGTTCGGTGCGGCACCCGGCTCAAGACGAAAATCCAGCGCGTTTTGCCAAGTCAGACTATCGCCCAGCATTAGCCGCCACGCATTCGTGGTCGCGCTGACATCGACATGGCTCGCGCCAGAAAATGCCTGCGAGTATTCGCGCAGACCGCTGCCGCCGCCGTCGAAATAAAATCCGCCGTTGAAAAAATCCTCAAGCCCGGTGCCGTACCAATGCGGCTGCGCCGAACCGTCGATGTAGACCCGTTCATCGCCTTCGAGATAACCCGCATCGGTCACGCCGTTCGCGTGATATGCGCCGCTGATGGCGACGATACGCCCGGCACCGGATTGCGTCAGCAAAGCGAGGTCGGAAGCAACACCGCATTGCTGAGTTTGAGTCGCGAAAAATGGCGCAGCATCTGCAGGCACGGTCGCATTATCCAGCGTCAGTTCGCTATCAACATTGATACTCGTGGCCAGCGTGTTATCCGCTACCAATGTGACTTGCACGGACTGGCGGAACGGCATCGGAAACCATGCGTACAACCAGCCCGAAACATCCTCGCCGAGCAAGACACCGCGCGGTGCTGTGAGTGTCGTTGCGGGTGTCGCGAAAAATGTCGACAGCGGCAAATCGATGCTGCTCGCTCCATCGACTGTTACCCGCAAATGCAAGCTGTCGTAAGCGCTGCGCGGCACATGCAAACGCAGGCCACGCAGCCAGCCACTGCCGTTTTGCGCAAGTAATGCATGACTGTCTCCGGCCGAAAATGGTGTGGTCGTCGAGAGCGCGGTCAAGCCACCGGCCCACGGATCGTCGCCATGATGCGCGAGAAAATTCGCGAGCGCGGGAAATATGCTGGTCGCGGTAAAACTGCTGCTGACCGTGCCCGGCGGCAGACGGTGATACTGGAATTGATACCACAGCAAATGCTGATAATCCGGATCGCCGCCGAGCACGGGAATGCACGGATTCGGCAGCCCTTGCACATCGCTCACAGTGATGCGCAAACCCTGCGCATACGTGATCGGCACGTAACTCACATAACCGCCGCTGGAGTTGCTGCGATCGCTCACGAACGGCGGCTGGAACGGCGCCGTGCTGCCGTCGAACAATGCCGCGAGCGGCAGGCTCAGCGTCGGCGCACTCGCGCCGTCGAGATAAATTTTAGCGTTGATCGCCGGATCGATGCAGCGGCTGATGCCATCGCCCGTGGTCAGCCAGAATCGTGTGATCGCGCCAGCACCGAGATCGTCGAATACCGTGACTTCGCCAGCGCTCGAATACAGCCCGCGATTCGGATAGGGATTATTCGCCAGCGGC
>JAYVTP010000373.1:0-4193 GCA_043788685.1 Pseudolysobacter sp.
CAGCGCGAGCGGCACCTGATCCAAAATCAGCGTAAATCCGACCGGCCCGCCGCTGACCTGCGCGGCGTGTGCGCCGCTGCTGCCGCAGTTCAGCGTGAACCATTGGCCGATCACATTCACCGGTACGCTGAACTTGATAAACAGCGGCTGCGCGCGTGGCACGTTGCGCGCCTGATCAATCGGTTTGCTTGCCGCCACGCTCAAACTTGTACCCACCGGCGCGGATATCGCGCGTGTGTCGAGATAGCGCGAAACATCGCCATCGGCAAACGCATGCAGCGGCGACAATGCAAAAGCCGAACCCAGCGCAATACGCAGTGCGCGCGAGAAATTCTTGATCACGATATTTCCTTGAACCGCGGACCGATCATCCGCGAGGCGCGCGAGCATAGCCGGACTTTGTGACATTGCGAAATGCGATCGCAGCATTTCTCTCAAGCGATGACCTCCGGTATTGCGTCTACGCTGATTTGGTGGATCGCCGTTCCGGCGCCGACGGACGATTTTCACCGCCGCCGTTTTTTATGCGGGTTGCGCACCGGGCCGGCCGTCTTCCACCACGAGCGATACCAGCGTACGACCCGCGGAATTCACATCAGTCACGTCATCGACGATTTGCAGATCGCTGCGCCAGAGTTGTGGCGTGACTTCGCAACGTAGATAACCGCGCCAGCGGCTGTCGAAATAGCGGATATGCGGATTGTGCGGCAGGTCGCGCATGATGCTGGCGTAATCGACATCGTGCGACGTGATCGAGGTGCCGACGAATTCGGTGGCGATGGTCGGTGCGAGCTGGTCGTAGAAATCGGTCTTGAGATCGGCGACGTAGAACGCGTGTACGTCGCCGCCGAGCACGATCGTATTGCGCACTTCGTGATCGGCGATGTGATTGAGCAAGCGCGAACGGGCGCTGGCGTAACCGTCCCAACCTTCAGTCCATACGGCGTATTCGCCGTTGTCCTGGCGCGACTCGAACGGCGCCATCAAGGTCTGCTGGCCGATCACGTTCCAGCGCGCGCGACTGTTCGACAAATTATCGAACAACCAGCGCTCCTGCGTCGTGCCGAGCATGGTCTGGTTGGCGGCGTAGCGTTGCGCGCAATCGCTGACCATCAAACCTTCGTTGTGTCCCGGCGTGGCGCACGCATGCGCGGCGCGATACTGGCGATCGTCGATCATCTGGAAGTTGGCGAGATCGCCGAAACTCACCTGCGAATACATCAGCATCTGCCGCCCTTGCGGACGACTGCGCGCGCGCAACGGCATGTGTTCGTAATACGCGCGATAGGCAGCGACTCGACGCTGCACAAAATCTTCAGTGGATTCGCCGAAGCTCGACACATCGGCCGCGTAATCGTTTTCGACTTCGTGATCGTCCCACGTCAGCAGCCACGGATACGCTTGGTGCGCGCGCTGCAAATCCATATCGGTCTTGTAGCACGCATGGCGATTGCGATATTGATCGAGCGTGACTGCGCCCGCGCCTTCGTGTCGGCGGATTTGTTCGCCCCACGAACCTTCGTAAATGTAGTCGCCGACGTGCATGACGAAATCGAGATCGTCATCGAGCATGTGCCGATACGCGCTGAAATATCCTTGCTCGAAATGCTGGCACGAAGCCACCGCAAAGCGCAGCCGCGGCATCGTCGCACCCGGCAACGGCGCGGTGCGCGTACGCCCGATCATGCTGAGTTCGCCACCGACACGAAACTGATACCAGTACCAGCGATCGGGCAACAAACCTTCGACTTCGACATGCACCGAATGCGCCCATTCGGGCTCAGCATCGACCCTGCCGCGCTGCACGACACGCGTCATTTTTTCATCGAGCGCGACGATCCATTCGACCGCAATCGCCAGCGCCGGCATGCCACCGCCGATCAGTGGCTCGGGCGCGAGACGCGTCCACAAAACAAAGCCATCTGGCGTCGGATCGCCGCTGGCAACACCCAGCGTAAACGGATAACTGCTGAAGCGCGGCTGCGCCAGAATGCGCTGCGCCGAGCCGGTGAAAACGAGGCCCGCAAGCGCGCTCGCGCCGAGCAGCAGACGCCGACGCTGGGTATCGATGGAAGTAGGAGAATTGGCAAAGCGCATGGATGAGGCCGTGCCCGAAGCAGCTCGAGCTTCGGTGCGCAGCATGACGCGGCGAGGTTGCGTCATCCTTACCGCGCGGTTGCGTCACGATGACGTTGCCAAGGCGATGCGATGACAGCGAGGTTGCAGATTTTTTACGTCAGCGGCTCGATAAATTCGGCTGGCGAAAACAAAACCGGCGCCATCACGGCGCCGGTGGGTAGAACAATTTTGCTGCTCAGCGCATCGGGCTGATCGTGAACTTGCCGAACGCCACGCCGAGGTCCCAACCGCGGCCCGTGCCGGAGATCGCGAGCGAGATTTCGCCCTTGGTCATGGCCTGCGCTTCGCTGGATTTCACCGCCCCGGCCGACGCGCCAGCCGTGGCGTAATCGCCGATCAAGTCGTTGATCGAATGCGCGTTGGAGAATTTGCCGCGGCCATCGTCGATCGAGGATTTGCCCACCGTCAAACCGCCGCCGACGGTCTTGATGTTGACCTTCAAACGCGAGCCGTCGTTGCATGTGATCGTGCCCGTGCCGGAAGCGGTCTTGTAGATGACCGACCAGCCTGATGTGGCGAATTTCATGTCGCACTCCAGCCGCGCATCGGCGGCCAGCGCGATTTTCGGCGTGATAAAACTCGCGGACAACAACACGGCCGCGAATATCAAAGCAATGCGGTTCGACATACGATTTCTCCTTGGGATTACGGTGGGTACAACGGCGCGGATTGTGCTGCAAAAAACGTTAAGCGCATGGTAAAAAACGCGCTGGTAAAACACCATCAATCGCGGAACGATGAATCGCGACGATCGAGCCGGCGCAGCAATCCGGGCCAAGCCAGCGCACCGCCGAGGCCGCGCGTCACCGCCTTGGCCTGCGCGAGGATGCCCGCGAGAATCGGGTCGGGAATCGCAATCAGCTCGCCACCGCCGGCCTGCGCGCGCAACTGGATCATGCACGCGGATTCGAGGATGTACATCGCGAGGAAGGCGTCGGCAATACTCGACGCACAGGTGAGCAAACCGTGATTGCGCAGGATCAGCGCGGTCTTCTCGCCGAGATCGGCCACGAGGCGCGGTTTCTCGGCCTCGTTCAACGCGACGCCTTCGTAATCGTGATAACCGACACTGGCCAGCGCAAACAACGATTGTTGCGACAGCGGCAGCAAGCCGTTTTTCTGCGCCGACACGGCGACGCCGTTGATCGAATGGATATGCAGCACGCATTGCGCATCCTCGCGCGCGGCGTGGATCGCGCTGTGAATCGTGAAACCCGCCGGGTTGATCGGGTATGGCGAATCCAGCACAACGTTGCCGTGCAAATCGACCTTGACCAGACTCGACGCGGTGATTTCCTCGAACAGAAATCCGTACGGATTGATCAGGAAATGATGATCGCTGCCCGGCACGCGTGCCGAGATGTGCGTGAACACGAGATCGTCCCAGCCATACAACGCGACCAGGCGATAACACGCGGCGAGATCGACACGGGTCTGCCATTCTTGTGGCGACACTTGATCACGAATCGAGGTTTTTGCATTATCGGTCATCGCGATCACCTGTGTGTCATGCCAAGCGTGAGCATAACAAGACGCCGATGTATGGCGACACCGCAATCAAAAAACTGCGCTCAGATCGACGCCGCAGGTGGTAGCGCACGTGGTGCATTGGGCCGCGCGGCGCGGCTTATCAGCCAGACGATACCGGCCAGCAACAACACCGGCAACAGCACATGCAACAAACCGATCGCTAGGCCAAACAGCATCGCGCCCACCGCTAGGATCAGCGCAAAACCGAGCAGCGAAAAAATCAGCGTAAACGCGCCGGCCAACACCACCCCGGCCAATCGCAAGATCCCGACCAGCAACGCTACACCGAGCAACAGACCGAGCAATGGCAACAAGACAACCGACGCCAGCAGCAACGGCACGATCACCAAGCCGCCGATTGGCAACAACACCATCAGCAGAAAAATCACGACCACAGCAGTAAACGGCTTGAACATGATGACGTCTCCCGATCCGCACAGTGGATGGATGACTGCAGCCTACTCCGCGCCACCACAGCGCGAAATAGGCAGGACGTCACCCTTGCAATCGCGTATTTGCGCCGC
>JAYVTP010000374.1:0-1922 GCA_043788685.1 Pseudolysobacter sp.
ATCGCATAACGCATGGGCATAACGCAGGTTGACATAACGTTTTGCCAAGGTACGAATGGCGGTTGCGTGCTCCGGTAAAGAGATTGCCGCGCGCGTGCAAAAATCGCGTGGGCCTTCGCTCGCCCCGCGTTTCACACCCGCCCGCGCGAGCTTGCGACACAACAATGCATAACTGCGATCCAGCGCATCTCCGGCACCGCCCGATCGACGCAGTGTCCACAGCGTCATGCCGGCAAGGATCACGCTGATGCAGCCACTCAGCACCCATGCAAGCTGGCCGTAATCGGCATGTTCGATGCCGAAAGGCCGCAACAGTCCGCCCTGACGCAAGGCATTGAATTGCACCACGGCCTCGTTCCACCAGCGGTTGGCCAGATCGAACTGGTTGCGCAAGCTCGCGATCCATTCGGGGTGATACCAGGATTCGCCATCACCGCCACGCGCGGCGGTGGCGCCAAGCTCGATGCGGCTCGGGCTGACTTCGGCAGTGGGATCGATGCGCAGCCAGCCGCGCTGCGGCAACCAGACCTCCGACCACGCATGTGCATCCGATTGGCGCACCAGCAAATAACGCCCGACATTGCTGAAATAACCGCCCTGATAACCCGTGACAACGCGTGCCGGAATGCCGGCCGCGCGCATCAGAAAAGTGAATGCCGAGGAATAATGCTCGCAGAAACCCGCGCGTGTATCGAACAGAAATTCATCGACCGATTCGCGGCCGAGTTCTGGTGGCGCCTGGGTGTAGCTGTAGTCACTTCGAAAGCGCTGCAGCACCTCACGCAGCACGGCTACATCGTCATCGGGATGCGCGGCACGAAGTTGCTGGGCGAGGGCAATGCTGCGCGGATTGAAACCACGCGGCAGTTGCAGTGCACGCCGGCGCTCGGTCGCGGAAAGCTCGGGTTGCAACACGTAGTCGAGTACCGAGCGCAAATGATAACGACGTGGATTGGTGCTGTCGCGGCTGCGCCCGCTTACGGTGAGATCGGCGAAGCGGGTCGCATCGACGGGCACCGCAGTCGGTACATCAAGCGCGAGCATCCAGCGTTGCGAGCTGGGCTCTTGGGTCACGTCGTAGTCGATCGTGGCCCCGCTGCTAGTGATCGTGACTTGTGCTGCCGTATCCGCCCATTCGGGGCGAGTCCACGCGCGGCCATCGAAATTCCATAACACCGGTCCGCGCCAATAACGTTTGGCCGGTGCTGGCGCTTCGCCCGTGAAGCCGACGCGGAATGCGGGGCTGTCGTCATTCAGAAGATTCGAGATATCGCCGGGCGACATGCGATCGCTCAAACCGGTGCGGGCGGAATCGCCATCGTTCGGCGCGCCCCACAATGGCGACGTGAATCGCGGGATCAGTAGAAACGCACACAATGCCAGCGGTGCGCCCGCGAGCAGGCTCAGGCCTGCATCGCGCAGGTAGTGGATCAGTTGCGGTCGCCATGCCGCGCTACTGTTTGCTGGCTGCACCTGCAACTGGCGCAACACGGTCAGCAACAGGATCAGCACCAGCATGAGGAACGCGGTGTAGAACAGACTTTGCGCGAACAGCAGCGCACTCATCAACACAAAGGCGGCGAACAAAACTGCAGCGCGGGCATCACGCGCGGTTTCGCTTTCGACCAGCTTCAGCACGAGCATGCCGCAGGCCAGTGCGCTGCCCGGTTCGCGCCCGAATACATTGCCGTATTGCATCAGGGTGAGCGCGACGATCAACAACGCCAGCGGCAGTTTGAGCAACGCAGACACCGGCGTCGGGCGCCAGCGCCGTTGCCACCAGCGCGCGAATAGCAACACTGGCAATAGCAAGGTGAGCGACCACGGCAAGCGCGAAAGATGTGGCAGGATAGAAGCGAACACAGCGACACTGAGCAAGCTGAATTGCCGTGCGCTGAGCTTGGCCAGGATCATTGTTGTGC
>JAYVTP010000375.1:0-3639 GCA_043788685.1 Pseudolysobacter sp.
TTGGGATGCAGCACGTCATACTGGAACCCGCCCGGACTCAGGTCCAGGGCTTACAAGCCGATACGAGCAGGACGGAAAGCATGGCGCAGGCCATCGCTCGAATCAGTCACCAAAACACTCACGGAGTTAGTGTTATGCCCAAGATGAAGACCAATCGGGCCGCTGCCAAGCGGTTCCGCAAGACGGCTTCCGGCAAGTTCAAATGCGGACATGCCTTCAGGAGCCACATCCTGACCAAGAAGTCGACCAAGCGTAAGCGTGGTTTGCGCGCCACCAACCACGTACGTGCTGAGGACGCCGGTCGCGTCGCTCGCATGCTGCCGTACCTCTAAGGGAGCATTGAGAAATGGCACGAGTCAAAAAAGGCGTTACCGCACGCCGCCGTCACAAAAAAGTCATTGCCAAGGCGAAAGGTTATTACAACGCCCGTCGCAAAGTATTCCGCGTTGCCAAGCAGGCCGTTACCAAGGCGCATCAATACGCCTATATCGGCCGCAAGCAGCGCAAGCGTCAGTTCCGTGCATTGTGGATCGTGCGTATCAACGCCGCCGCTCGTTTGTACGGTCTGAGCTACAGCCGTTTCATGAACGGTCTGAAAAAAGCCGAGATTAACGTTGATCGCAAGATGCTTGCCGATATCGCGATTCACGATATCAAGGCGTTTGCCGCGCTGGCGGAAAAAGCCAAGGCCGGTCTGGCCGCGTGATCTGATCGCTGAATCGGTCGGCAGATTTGTCGGCTCGGTTCAATCCGATACGTGGGGAGCAGGCTCTTGCCTTGCTCCCCATTTTCGTTTCTGCGACATGATTTTTCTGCGGCGCCATCGCCTCGCGATATCATCAGCGTGAAATCCGGCAACTCATTCATAACCGAGCCGTATACCGATGCACGACTCTCTGCAAAAACTGCGTAATGCCATCGATGCGCTGCGTGGTTACGCCCACGGCGATGAAACGCTGCTGGCCAAATTCGAGAAGCTCAAGGACAAGCTCGATCTGAGCGACGAAGTGCGCAGTCTTAAGACGCGCATCCGCGAACGCATTCGTGAACTCGACGATGTGCGCGTCGAAATTCTCGGCAAGAGCGGTCTGCTCACCGAGCAGTTGAAGACTCTCGGTAAACTTCCGCCGGATCAGCGCAAGGCGCGCGGCGAACTCGTCAATCGCGTCAAGGAGCAATGGCAGGATGCGCTGACCGCGCGCAAGGCCGAGCTCGAAGAAGTCGAGTTCGAGCAGCGCCTCGGGAACGAGCGGATCGACATCACCTTGCCGGGTCGCAATGTCGAACACGGCGGTATTCATCCGGTCACACGCACGCTCGAACGCATCACCGATATTTTTTCGCGGCTCGGTTATCAACTTGCCGATGGGCCGGAAATCGAAGACGATTATCACAACTTCGAAGCACTGAATTTTCCGCCGCATCACCCAGCGCGCGCGATGCACGACACATTTTATTTTCCGAACGGCACGCTGCTGCGCACGCATACCTCGCCGGTGCAAATCCGCGCGATGAAAGGCAAGCAGCCGCCGATTCGCATCATCGCCGCGGGCAAGGTGTATCGCAGCGATTCGGACCAGACTCACACGCCGATGTTTCATCAAGTCGAAGGTTTGCTGGTCGATGAAACCTCGAGCTTCGCCGATCTCAAAGGCACCTTGCGCGAATTCGTCACGGCGTTTTTCGAACGCGATTTCGAGATGCGTTTCCGACCGTCGTATTTCCCGTTCACCGAACCTTCGGCCGAAGTCGATATCCGCTGGGATCAGGACGACGGCAGCGAACGCTGGCTCGAAGTGCTCGGCTGCGGCATGGTGCACCCGAACGTGCTCGAAGCCTGCGATATCGACAGCGAGCGTTATACCGGCTTCGCGTTCGGCCTCGGCGTTGAACGTTTTGCCATGCTGCGTTACGGGGTGAAGGATCTGCGCCAGTTTTTCGAGAACGACGTGCGTTTTCTCAAACAGTTTGCGTGATCCTGATCGGGCGGCTTCGCGCCGCTCAGGTTCGGCTTCGACGAAAGTAAAATGGCGGGTCGCGACTCGTCCCACGAATAACGGATGCCAATGAAATTTTCCGAAAACTGGTTGCGCGAATGGGTTAATCCGCCGGCAGAGCGTGCGAGTTTGCTGCATCGTCTGACGATGGCCGGGCTTGAAGTCGAGTCGCTGCAAATCCTTGGCGAGAACTTGGGCGGTGTGGTCGTCGGCGAAATCATTGGCGCTGAAAAACATCCGAATGCCGACAAGCTGCAAGTTTGCAAAGTGTCGATCGGCACGGCCGAGCTTTTGCAGATCGTCTGCGGCGCACCGAACGCACGGATCGGCCTAAAAGCACCGCTCGCGACGATCGGCGCGACCTTGCCGAACGGTCTCACGATCAAGGCGGCGGCATTGCGTGGCGTCGATTCACAAGGCATGTTGTGCTCCGCCAAGGAGCTGCTGCTCAGCGAAGAAAGCAACGGTTTGTTCGAGTTGCCGAACGATGCTGTCGTCGGTCAATCACTCGCCGATTATTTGGGTTTGCCCGATGCGACCATCGAAATAAAACTCACCGCCAATCGGCCCGATTGTCTTGGTTTGCGTGGCCTTGCGCAGGATGTAGCCGCGCTGTACGGCGTGCCGTTGCAGGAGTCCGGGATTGCCGCTGTTGCAGCGCAAATCCAATCCATACGCGAAGTGCGTCTGCAGGCCGCTGCGGATTGTCCGCGTTATCTCGGTCGTGTGATCGAAGGCATCGACATGCGCACGACGACGCCGTTGTGGATGAGCGAACGCTTGCGCCGGTCAGGATTACGCTCGATCAACGCGGTGGTCGATGTCACCAATTACGTGATGCTTGAGCTCGGCCAGCCGATGCATGCATTCGACAACTCGAGCTTGCAAGGCGCGATCATCGTGCGTCGCGCGCAAGACGGCGAAATGCTGAAGTTGCTGGATGGCAGCGAAGCTAAACTGGACACAGGTTTTCTGCTGATCGCCGACGAACAAAAAGCGCTGGCGATCGCCGGCATCATGGGCGGTTACGATTCCAGGGTCAGTGATTCGACACACAGTATATTTCTGGAAAGTGCGCACTTTGCGCCACCGGTCATCATGGGCCGCGCGCGCAAACTCGGCATGCATACCGATGCGTCGCATCGTTTCGAACGCGGCGTCGATCCCGAGCTGCCGCGACTCGCGATCGAGCGCGCAACCGCACTGCTGACCGCAATTGCCGGTGGCAAGCCCGGGCCGGTCATCGAAGCAGCATTGACCGAATATTTGCCGCAACGTCCGCCGGTTTTGCTGCGGCGTGCGCGTCTGGCGCGTGTCCTCGGCATGCATGTCGAGGATGCCGAAGTCGCGGCGATTTTGCGTGGTCTCGATATGCAGGTCGAAACTTTCGCCGATGGCTGGCGCGCAGCACCGCCGTCACGGCGTTTCGATATCGAGCGCGAAGAAGATCTGATCGAGGAAATCGCGCGCGTTCACGGCTATGAAAAGGTGCCGGTGAATTTGCCGAGTGGTCAACTTCGTCTCGGCCTCGCACCCGAAGTACAACTCGTACCGCAGCGCGCCCGCGAACGCCTGACCGCGCACGGTTATCTCGAAGCGATCAACTACAGTTTTGTCGCCGCGGCTTGGCTCGAACGCTGGG
>JAYVTP010000376.1:0-21370 GCA_043788685.1 Pseudolysobacter sp.
CAGCTCGGCAATACCTGGCTGCCGGAACTCGTGATGTTGCATGCGCTCGAACCGCTCGATACGCGCATTGCCGCATCGAATCAGGTCAAGCGCGATGACTATTTCAGCGGCATCTGGGATACCAATGTCATCGATGCGCAGGTCTATGGTGTGCCGTGGTATGTCGATACGCGGCTGCTGTTTTATCGCCGCGATCTGCTCGCACAGGCGGGCATCAACACGCCGCCACACAACTGGCAGGAATGGCGCGCGAGCCTGATCGCGATCAAGGCATTGGTCGGGCCGCAACGTTATTCGATCCTACTGCCGCTCAACGAATTCGAGCCGCTGCTGGCGCTGGCCATCCAGCAGGATGAACCGCTGTTGCGCGATGGCGATCGCTACGGCAATTTCCGCAGCAAAGGTTTCAAGCGCGCACTGAGTTTTTATGTCGAGATGTTCCACAACACCTGGGCGCCGACGATGACCAATACCCAGATCGCGAATGTCTGGAACGAGTTTGGTCGCGGCTTTTTTTCGTATTACATATCCGGCCCATGGAACATCGGTGAGTTCCAGCGGCGCCTGCCGCCAGAGCAACAAAAAACTTGGATGACCGCTCCGTTGCCCGGTCCGAACGGCCCGGGCGCTGGACTCGCTGGCGGCTCAAGCCTCGTGATATTCCAGAACTCGAAGCACAAGGAACTGGCATGGCAGCTGATCGAATTTCTCTCCGATCCGGCGATCCAATTGCGCTTCCATACCGATACCGGCGATCTGCCGCCACGGCGTTCGACCTGGACCGATCCGGGTTTGAATAGCGATGTCTATGCGCACGCATTCCGTGATCAACTCGATCGCCTCAAGCCGACACCAAAAGTGCCGGAATGGGAAAGCATCGCCCAGCAAATTCGTCTGGTTGCGGAGCGCGCGGTGCATGGCGATTTGACGGTCGATCAAGCGGCAGAATTGCTCGATCAACACACCGATGAAATCCTCGAAAAGCGCCGCTGGATTCTTGATCGCGCAGCCAAACCATGAAAGTCCAACGCGCCGCCTGGTGCTTTGTCGCCCCTGCATTGCTGGTGATCGGCGTGTTTTTTTTCGTGCCAGTCATTGCCGCATTCGGCGCCAGCCTGACCGACTTCGATCTGTACGCACTCGCTGACATTCGCAATTTGCGTTTTGTCGGTTTCGCCAATTATCAACGTTTGCTGCAATTGCCGGAATTCTGGGATGCGCTCGGCCATACGCTGTATTTTGTTGTCGCTGGCGTGCCTTTGTCGATCTTTGCCTCGCTCGCCGCGGCACTGTTGTTGAACTCGAAACTTGCGCATTGCAAACCTTTTTTTCGCACCGCATTGTTCGCGCCCGTGGTCACCACCGTGGTCGCGATGGCGGTGATCTGGAATTATCTTTTCCACACGCGCTACGGCTGGGTCAATTACGCCTTGTCCGGCATCGGTGTGCATCCGATCGACTGGCTCGGCGATCCGCATTGGGCGATGCCGACCATCATCCTGTTCGCGGTGTGGAAAAATTTCGGCTACAACATGATCATCTTCATCGCCGGTTTGCAGAGCATTCCCGAAGATTTGTATGAAGCCGCGCGCATTGATGGCGCATCCTACTGGCAGCAGTTTCGCTTCATCACGTGGCCGAGCTTGGCGCCGACATTATTGCTGGTCAGCATGTTGACGATGGCCGGTTATTTTCAGTTGTTCGCCGAGCCCTATGTGATGACCCAGGGTGGCCCGTTGCAGAGCACCGTCAGCGTTTTGTATTTCATGTACGACGAAGGTTTCAAGTGGTGGCGCGTTGGCTCGGCATCGGCAGTTGCGTTTCTGTTGTTCGTGCTGATGTTCGTTGTCGCCACCGCGCAACTCTGGCTCGGCCGGCGCGGAGGTAATCCATGAAACCGCCGATTTTTGTCAGCGCCGTGGTAAATGGCTTGCTCGTCGCCGTCGCGGCGATAACCTTGTTTCCGCTGCTGTGGATGCTCTCGGTATCGTTGATGGCGCCCGGCGAAGCCAGCTATTATCCGCCGCCGTTGTTGCCTTTACATCCCACCCTGAGTAACTACCGCGAGCTGTTTGCGCATGCCGGCATGGGGCGATATCTGGCCAATAGTTTTGCGCTGGCAACTGCGGCGACGGTGATTTCGCTCACGTTCAACGTCATGGCCGGTTATGCGTTTGCGAAGTTGCGTTTTGCCGGGCGCGAGCGGCTGTTTCGACTCCTGCTGGCCTCGCTGGTAATTCCGGCCCAAGTCGCGATGTTGCCGTTGTTCCTGATGCTGAAATATCTCGGTCTGGTCAACACGTATGGCGGTGTAATCGTACCCGCGCTCGCCGGAATTTTCGGCATCTTTCTGGTGCGCCAATACGCGCTGACCATTCCCGACGATCTGCTCGAAGCCGCGCGCATTGATGGCGCCGGCGAGTGGCGCATCTTCGCCGTGATCGTGTTGCCGGTGCTCAAGCCGATTCTCGTGACGCTCGCGATCTTCACTTTTCTCGCCACGTGGAACGATTTCATGTGGCCGCTGATCGTGCTAACCGACAAGGATTTATACACCTTGCCAGTCGCGCTCGCCGCGCTTTCGCGCGAACATGTGCAGGACAACGAGATGATGATGGCGGGCTCAGTCGTGACCGTGTTACCGGTGCTGTTATTGTTCCTTGTCCTGCAGCGTTATTACATCCAGGGTTTGTTGCTCGGCAGCGTCAAGGGTTGATACGCATGCCTTTTCGACACAGGTGTTTCGCTAAGGAAAATCAAGCCGGCATAACGCGAATCGCAGCATCCTTGTTGCGTGCGGTACTGCTTTTATTTCCGCTGGCATTTTCTCCATGGGTAATGGCGCAGTCCGAAAAACCGGTCAGCGAACTGCACGATCGTATGCTCGATAACTTCGACAATATCGATGCCTGGAAACCCGAAGCCTCCGACGATGTCGATGTTTCGCTGCATGCTGACTCCGGTGAACAAGGCCACGCCATGCGGATGGATTTTGATTTTCACGGCGTCTCCGGATACGCCACGGCGCGCCGCGATCTGGCGCTGGATTTCCCTGACAATTACGAGCTGTCGTTTCGCGTGCGCGGCGATGCGCCGATCAACAACTTGCAATTCAAGCTGGTCGATGCGAGCGGCGAAAATGTCTGGTGGATCAATCGCAGCGACTTCGTTTTCGGCCACGACTGGCAACGCATCAGCATCAAGCAACGCCAGCTCGATTTCGCGTGGGGACCGACCAAGGATCGCGTGCTGCGGCGTAGCGCGAAACTCGAACTCGTCGTCAGCAGCGGGCATGGCGGCGGACATGGTTCGGTGTATTTCGATGCATTGAAATTTCGTGCGCTGCCAGCCGAAGGTTCGGCGGCATTACCAGCACCGCAGCTCAGCGCATCGTCGTCGCGCGCAGATTCGACCCCGAATGCCGCAATGGATGGTAACGATAAAACCGCGTGGCGCAGCGATCCGAAATCCGGCCATGAACAATTCCTGCAGATCGATTTTCAGCAGCCGCGCGAGTTCGGCGGACTCGTGCTGCACTGGCTGAAAGATGCTTACGCTATCGATTACGACGTGCAGTTTTCCGACGATGCCGAGCACTGGATTACGCTGCGCTCGGTGCACGCTAGTCATGGCGCTGCGGTGCCGCTGTATCTGCCCGAATCCGAAACACGTTATCTGCGTCTGGCCCTGCATCACGGCCCCGCACAAAGTTATGCCCTCGCTGAAATCGAGATCAAGGATCTGGCCTTCGGTGCTTCCCCGAATGCATTTCTCGGCGCAATCGCACATAGCGCAAAACGTGGAATCTATCCACGCGGATTTTCCGGCGAACAATCCTACTGGACACTGGTCGGCATCGATGGTGGCGCACAACAAGGCCTGCTTTCCGAGGACGGCACGCTCGAAACCGGCAAGTCCGGATTTTCGATCGAACCGTTTTTGCTCAGCGATAAAAAGTTGTTGACGTGGGCCGATGTCGCCACCACGCAAACGCTGCGGGAAGGTTATCTGCCGATTCCGAGCGTGACCTGGCGTACGCCCGATCTGGCTTTGCACATCACCGCGTTCGCTAGCGGCACGCGCGCGCAATCGCAAATCTTCACACGTTACCGCGTCGAAAATCTCTCCGCACACGCGCAGGAGATTTCCCTGTTGCTGGCGGTGCGACCGTTGCAGGTGAATCCACCAACGCAGTTTTTGAATGGCGCCGGCGGCGCTTCGCCGATCCATGATATCGCCTGGCAGGCCGGCACGCTGTCGGTGAATTCGCAGCCGAAAATTTTCCCGTTGCAAAACCCGGACAGTTTTCATGCCACGCGTTTTGACGATGGCGAAATCGTCGCGCGGCTGGCGCAACAACAATGGCCGCAAGCCACGACGGTGCATGACGATAGCGGTTACGCTTCCGGCGCGTTTGTGTACCGCCTGAAACTTGCCGCGTTTGCCAGCACCGAGATCGCGATTGCCGTACCGCTGTCCGGTGCCACGCCGACGAAGCCATCGTCGCAATCCTCAATGCAATGGCTCAATCAACAACAGGCCGGCGTGGCAGCGGAATGGCGCGAGAAACTCAATCGTGTCGATCTGCATCTGCCGCCCGCTGGGCAAGTATTCGCCGACACTTTGCGCACTGCGCTCGCGCATATTCTGATCTCGCGCGATGGCGCTGCGTTGCAGCCTGGCACACGCGCGTATGCCCGCAGTTGGGTGCGCGATGGCGCGATGATGAACGAAGCCTTGTTGCGTCTGGGCGCAGAAGATATCGCGCGTGATTTTGTCGAATGGTATGCCGCGCATCAATTCAGCAACGGCAAGGTGCCGTGTTGCGTCGATTGGCGTGGCTCCGACCCGGTGCCCGAAAACGATAGTCATGGCGAGCTGATTTACGCCATCGCCGAGGTGTATCGCTACGGCCACGATCGCGAGTTGCTGGCAAGACTCTGGCCGCATGTCGAGGCCGCAGCAGCGTACATGGAAGGCCTGCGCCAATCCGAACGCACGGCGAAAAATCGTAGCGCTCAGCGCATCGAATTTTTCGGCTTGATGCCCGCGTCGATTAGCCATGAAGGCTATTCGGAAAAACCGATGCATTCGTACTGGGATGATTTCTGGGCGCTGCGCGGCTACAAGGACGCGACCGATATGGCCGCTGTACTCGGCAAGCGCACCGCCGCCGATGCGCTAGCACGACAGCGCGATGAGTTTCGCACCGATTTGCTTGCATCGATCAAACACAGCGGTGAATCACACAAGATCGATTACCTCGCAGGCTGCGCCGAACTCGGCGATTTCGATGCGACATCGAGCACAATCGCGATTGCGCCCGGCGGCGAACAGGCGCACTTGCCGCAGGAAAAAATCGTCGCCACGTTCGAGCGTTATTGGCGCGATTTCGTGGCGCGCCGCGACTCGCTAAACTGGGATGTCTATACGCCCTACGAACTGCGCACGGTCGGCATTTTCGTGCACCTGGGCTGGTCCGAGCGCGCACAGGAATTGCTCGATTTCTTTTTCGCCGGACGCCGGCCCGGCGCATGGAATCAATGGGCCGAAGTGGTCGGGCGCGAATCGCGTACGCCGCGGTTTGTCGGCGACATGCCACACGGTTGGGTCGCCTCGGATTTCATCCGCTCGGCACTCGACATGTTCGCCTACGAGCGCGAATCCGATCGGGCGCTGGTGATCGGCGCGGCTGTTCCGAGCGCGTGGCTCGAAGGCAACGGTATCGCTATCGAGAATCTGCGCACGCCTTATGGCAAACTCAGTTACAGCCTCAAGCACGTATCGAAAAAGCGGATTCTGCATATCGATGCCGGAATCAAGGCGCCAGGCGGACTGGTTCTTATCGCACCGGAAAAAACAGCACCGGGCAAGGTATTGATCGATACAAAACCGGCATTCTGGAGCGCTCGGGAATTGCATATCGCACATCTGCCCGCTGACATCGCGATCGATGATTGATCAAGCGTCCGATCAGAAGTTTATTGAAACCCAAAGGTAGCGCATGAGTAACCGCCTGATAGTTCCGCTGCTCGTCATGCTGGGCAGCATTGTCGGGTTTTTATCGCGCGATGCGAATGCAGCCTGGAACAAATCCAGCGGCGCCGTGATCGAAACCGGTGTGCAGAAAAACGCGGCCTATCGCATCGATATTCCTGCCGACTGGAACGGCGGTATCGTGATCTTTTATCACGGTTATTACGTCGACAGCCCCGGTTTTGACAAACAACCACTGGACAAACTGAAACAGGGATTTGTCGATCGTGGTTTCGCCTTGCTGCAATCCGGCTATTCGGACAGCGGCTGGGTGGTGGATCGCGCCGATGCGGAAACTGAACAAGTACGACAACATTTCATCACTACGTTTGGACGGCCAAACGAAACTTTCATTGTCGGTTTGTCGATGGGTGGAACGCTTGTAATCAAGACGTTGGAACAATCGCCGCAGCGCTACGATGGCGGTCTGTCGTTATGTGGCGCATTGATGTCGAGCGACGAATTCGGCAATCGCGGTTTTGCGTTGCGTGCCGCTTTCGACTACTTTTTCCCGAACCTGCTCGGCCCACTCGTACCCGTCCCGAAGGATTTTCAGCCCGACGAAAAGAACGAAACCAAGGTGGCTCTTGCGCTGGCACAGAATCCAAAAGCCACCGCCGATCTCGCAAGTTTTTTCCATCAGAACGACCGCAAGGCGCTCGCCGCAGAAATTTCTTTCAGCACTTATGAACTCAAGGATCTGCAGCAGAAAGCCGGTGGTAATCCGTTTTCGAATGCCGACCTGATTTACATGGGCACGAGCGATGACGATGCGCTCAACGACGGCGTGAAACGGTATCGCGCCGATGCCAAGGCAGCGCTATATCTGGCGCGAAATTACACACCCGATGGCAAGCTGTTGAAGCCGTTGTTGGCCTTGCATACGACCAACGATCCAGCCGTGCCTGGCAACACAGCTTTCGCTTATTCGCTGGCCGTGGCGCGGCAGGGCAAGAGCGAAAACTTCGTGCAGCAATACGTGAAGCACGAGGGGCACTGCAGCTACACACCGGAGCAAGTCGGCACAGCATTCGATGAATTACTGGAATGGACGCGCCACGGCAAACGTCCTGTGGCTGGTGCCTTGCCGCAATAAACGTGTCGCCGGTGTAACGCAATTATCCTCCAGCGCGTGGCGCGGATCGATTTTAAATCGTAGTCAGCTCGATGCGTTGCTCGGTTTTGGCATCGAAAAAATGCAGCTTGTCGATGGCAAATTCGAGCAGGATTTCGCTGCCGACCGTCGGCAAGATTTGCGGAGGAATACGTGCGACTAGTTCCGAGTTGCCGCTGCGCATATTGAGGAAAATCTCGTTGCCAACCGGCTCGATCACTTCGAGCTGCGCGCGCAGGCTGCCGCTGCCCTGCACTGCCGTTTCGTTCGTGCGCAAATGCAAATCTTCCGGGCGCACGCCGAGCACGATTTGCTGATCGACAAACTTTGTCAGCGCGCCCTGCTGCAATGACGAATTACCGAGCGGCAATACGCCGTCCGCCATTTGTAGATGCGGTTCTGCACCGGCGACCAATCGACCGCGAAAAAAATTCATCGCCGGGCTGCCGATAAACCCCGCGACAAACATATTCGCCGGTTTGTCGTACAGACGCATCGGTGTATCGATCTGCTGAATTTCGCCATTGCGCATGACCACGATCCGATGACCGAGCGTCATTGCCTCGATCTGGTCATGCGTGACGTAGATCATCGTCGTGCCGAGACTGCGATGCAGCTTGGCGATTTCTGTGCGCATCGAGAGGCGCAATTTTGCGTCGAGATTCGACAGCGGCTCATCGAGCAGAAATACTTCGGGATCGCGTACCAGCGCCCTGCCAAGCGCGACGCGCTGGCGCTGCCCGCCGGAAAGTTCGCGCGGACGAAGCGCCAGCATTTCGGCAAGCCCGAGCATCTCGGCCGCCTTGTTGACCTGCGCTCGTGCGTCGGCCTTGCTCACGCCGCGCAGCTTCAAACCGAAGCCTAGATTTTCGGCCACGGTCATATGCGGATACAGCGCGTAATTCTGGAATACCATCGCGATATCGCGATCTTTCGGCGCCACATCGTTGACCACGCGGCCGTTGATCGACAGCGTGCCCGATGTCACCGATTCGAGGCCCGCGATCATGCGCAACAGCGTGGATTTGCCACAACCGGATGGCCCGACCAGCACCAGCAATTCGGCGTCCCGCACCTCGAATGTCGCGCCGACGACAGCGACATGACCGTTGTCGTAAGTCTTGCGTACCTGGTCTAGCTGCACATTTGCCATGCGAACTCACGGGTTGCTGTCGGGCCGAATCGAATGCACCGGAGGGCGCTATAAATCACGAAGAGTTTCGGTTAATCTTCGCAATGTAATCGTTTTCATTTCTCGAAAATACCATCATCACGCAGGCTTGCCAATGACGCAACGCATTCAATTTCCGCCGAAATTCCTCTGGGGCAGTGCCACTTCGGCGTATCAGATCGAGGGATCGCCTTTGGCCGATGGCGCAGGGCCGAGTATCTGGCAACGTTTTGTGCATACGCCCGGCCTCGTGCGCGATGGCGATACCGGCGAAATGGCTTGCGATCATTATCAGCGCATGGAAAGCGATGTCGCGCTCATGAGTGAACTGGGCATGCAGGCGTATCGCTTCAGCATCGCCTGGAGCCGCGTGTTGCCCGAGGGTAAAGGCAAAGTCAATGCCGCCGGGCTGGCGTTTTACGAGCGCCTGGTCGATGCACTACTGAAGAACAATATCCAGCCAATGGTCACGCTTTATCACTGGGATCTGCCGGCGGCGCTGGACGATCGCGGTGGTTGGCTCAATCCGGACATCGCCGGCTGGTTTGCCGACTACGCGAGCGTGGTTTTCCGCAAGCTCGATGACCGCGTAAAATTGTGGGCGACCTTGAACGAACCGTGGGTCGTGACCGATGGCGGTTATCTGCACGGCGCGCTTGCACCCGGACACAAAAATCGGTTCGAGGCACCGATCGCCACGCATCACCTGATGCGCTCGCACGGTGCGGCGGTGCAGGCCTATCGCGCCGAAGGCAAACACCAAATCGGGCTGGTGGTAAACATCGAACCGAAATATGCCGCGTCGGATTTACCGCAGGATATCGCGGCCACCGCGCGCGCCGAAGCGTACATGAATCGCCAGTACCTCGACCCGGCGATCTTCGGTACCTACCCCGGCGAGCTCAAGGAAATTTTCGGCGAAGCGTGGCCAGAATGGCCCGAGGAAGATTACACGCTGATCAAGCAGCCGATCGATTTCCTCGGCGTGAATTACTACACGCGCAACGTCACGCGTCACGATGAAGCCTCTTGGCCGCTGCGTGCCAGCCCGGTGCGGCAGAAATCTGCGACCTATACCGAAACCGGCTGGGAAGTTTACGCCCAGGGCCTCACCGATACGCTGACGTGGGTGAAACAACGTTACGGCGATATTCCGTTGTACGTGACCGAAAACGGCGCGGCGTTTTTCGATCCGCCGGTTGCCGAAAACGATCGTCTCGATGATCCATTGCGCGTGAATTACCTGCGCAAACATCTGCGTGCGATTCACAGCGCCATCGATGCCGGCGTCGATCTGCGCGGTTATTTTGTCTGGTCGCTGCTGGACAATTTCGAATGGTCGCTGGGTTACTCGAAACGTTTCGGCATCGTGCATGTCGATTTCGAAACACAGAAGCGCACACCGAAGGCGAGCGCGCATTTTTATTCGAAGGTGATTGCATCACACGGCGATGTGCTGTCTGATCTGGATTAGCCTGCAGCATATTGCCTGATCGATCGTCGTCAGGCTGTCGATTGTATAGATGGAAGCAGTTGCTACGATCTGCAACCGGCCGAAATGTGCACTGCGCTTTCGTTGACAATAAAAAGGTATTTTCATGGCATTGAAAAACGTTTTTTTCGCGCTGACTATTTTCAGCGGAACCTCTTTCGCTGCTACGGACGCATGCGATCAAACCTATGAGATAGCCGCCGCCGCCGCGCTTCATCGAGACCAAGGCCTTACTGAGGGTCAGCTTAGATTGCCGCTACCGCCAAGGGAATCGGCGGCCAAGGATCCGCATGGCGCAAAAGGCGCGAAGCTTTTACTCATGCATCAGATTGTCGACGAACTTTATCTGCAGCCTCCGGTGGATGGCCAAACATATGCGACTTACAAAGCGGAGCAGTGCCATCGGCAAGCTGCTGGAAAAAACGATTCTGCAACTTTCGCTTCCGTCGCTCCGCGGCTGATCGAGTGCGGCAAGTTGGATAAGAAAGCAAAAATTGTTTGCGCTATGGAAGCCGCTGGTTCTAGCCAGCGAGATGATGCCTAGCGTCCGAATACCCGGCTCATTCCTGCTGGCAATCAATATTGCCTTCCGATCGAATCAAACCGTCCCCAGCGCCTTCAAAACCGCATCGGCGCGTATCGGAATATGCCGCAGGCGCGCGCCAACCGCAGCGAAGACTGCATTGCCAATGGCCGGGCCGACTACGGTGGTTGCCGGCTCACCGAGTCCGACCGGCGATTCGCTGCTGGCGATGAATTCGATATCCATTTCGGGCACGTCGCGCATGCGCAGCGGCGTGTAGGTATTGAGGTTGGTGTCCTTGACTTGGCCGTTCACGAATTCGGTGCCTTCGTGCAGCGCCATGCTCGCGCCCCACAACGATGCGCCTTCGACCTGCGCCAGCGCACCATCGGGATGCACGATCGTGCCGGCATCAATCACCACGACGAGTTTTTCGAGCTTGACCACGCCGGTCTGGCGATCGACTTTGACGCGCGCGACGCACGCGGTCCACGTCGGCATATCGCGCTCCTGACCGAACGAAGTCGCGATGCCGAGTCCGGTATCTTTCGGCAGCGGCGTGCCCCACCCGGCTTTTTCCGCGGCGCGCTTGACCACGTTCGCCTGACGCGCGGCGCCGCCGACAGCGCTCTTGTCATCACCGGCATTCTTGCCTTTGGCATCGAGCAGCGACAAGCGGAATTTGACCGGATCGATACCGACCGCGTGTGCCGCTTCGTCCATGAAACTTTCGAGCGCCCAGTTGGTCCAGCCGGGCCCGACCGAACGCAGCCAGCCCGGACGAAACGTATTGTTGGCCAGATCGTTCGAGATCGCACGCACACGATGTGCGCCGACTGAATACCAGTGGTCCGCGCCGGAAATCGAGAACGGATCGTACGGCTCACCATTCTTGCCCTTCGGCATGAAACTCGGAACCATCACCTGCGTCGGCCAGCCGGCGCTGGCGTGATGTTCCATGCCGATCACCTTGCCGCCGTCACCAAATGCCATGCGCAGTTTTTGTACCGATGCCGAGCGCGGCGAATCGAAGCGCACATCGTCGGGCCGCGTGAAAACAAGTTTGACCGGTTTGCCGATCGCTTTCGATGCGAGCGCCGCAGGCACGGCGTAATCGCCGTTCAAGCGACGCCCGAAACCGCCGCCGAGCAGATAGGTGCGCATGAGCACCTTGTCTTCGCCGACGCCCAGCGCCTTTGCCAGCGTCGGCAGGATCAGCGATTGCCATTGATTGCCGGTATGGATTTCCCAGGCGCCGTTTTTCTCGAACGCCAATGCGTTGAGGGGTTCGAGCTGGAAGTGCAAAACCGTGCTCGTGGTGTAGATTTGTTCGAGCTTCGATTTCGCCGCAGCAAACGCTTGCTCGACGCCGTCGTCGGCAACGACCAGGGATCCGCCTTTCGCATCGTCGATGAGTTTCCGGCCGTGATCGAGGATGTCTTTTTCCGAGACCTTGGCGGCATCGCCGGACGTCCACACCACCTTGACTTTATCCGCCGCGCGATCCGCCGCAACGAACGAATCGGCGAACACCACAACCCAGCCCGGCACGGTGTTGGATGGATCTTCGAGCGCGATACTCTTGATGTAACCCTTGATATTTTTGGCTGCGGAATCGTCGATCGACACGACCTTGCAACCGTTACGCGTCGGCGGCAATTTCGGTCGTGCGAACAGCATGCCTTCGACTTCGGCATCAAGGCCGTAACGCGCGGTGCCGTTGGTCTTGGACGGAATATCGATGGCCTTCGCCGCCGTGCCGATCAGCTTGCGCTCGGCGGCTTTCTTGATCGGCATCGCCTTCAATTCATCTGCCGTGTAGGTGCGCGCGATATTGCCCTTGCGCACGATGTCGGCGTAGCTGATCGACTTGCTGCCGGAACTCACAACGCTGTTCCGCGCCTTGCAACTTTCCTTCGGCACACCGAGCAATTTCGCCGCTTCTTCGATCAGCGCCGTTCGACCGGCTGCGCCCGCCTGACTCAACATCGCAAAACTCTGCCACACTGACCAACTGCCGCCGGTGACCATGAGGCCCCATTTCGGGTCGGTATCGACGGCGTTGATGCGTACCGAATCCCAGTTCGCTTCGAGCTCGTCGGCGACGATGCGCGCAAGTGCGGTGCCGACATGCTGGCCCATTTCGGCACGCGTGATGTTGACCGTGATGATGCCGTCGTGATCGATGTGATACCAGATCGTTGGCTCGAAATTCCGGTCGGCAACCGCAGCGGCAGGATCGGCAAATACCGCGCCGGGCCGCAAAAATGCGAGTGTGAATCCGGCACCCGCAGCACCGATCAGAAAGCCGCGGCGCGATAACTGCATGCCATCTTCCGCAGCATCTTTTTGCGGCTTGGCAAGGTCGATATCGAATAACTTAGCCATGCGAGATCGCCTCCGCGGCGGTGCTGCCGGCCAGTTCGCTGGCGGCGAGTTTGATCGCACGGCGAATGCGCGCATAGGCCATGCAGCGGCACAGATTGCCGCTCATGATGTTATCGATATCGGTATCGGTCGGATTCGGATAATCCTTGAGCATCGAGGCGGCCTGCATGATCTGGCCGGACTGGCAATAACCGCATTGCGGCGTCTGCGTCTCGATCCACGCTTTCTGCAGCGGATGCTGCCCGGCCGGATCGAGGCCTTCGATCGTGACGATGGTGGAGTCGGCGATCGTGCTCAACGGCGTGATGCACGAGCGCATCGCGCGGCCATCAATGTGCACGGTACACGCGCCGCACATGCCGATACCGCAGCCGAATTTGGTGCCCTTGATGCCGACGATGTCGCGGATCACCCACAGCAGTGGCGTGTCGTCGGCCGCATCGACCGAGACGGTCTGGCCGTTAATCGTGAATTTGGTCATGGCTGAAAAATCTCTGGGAAAGATTGCATGCGTGATTCTCGAGCTCGATCAACTGCCGTGATTGCGGATTTTGGCGACGATTTCCGGCAAATCTTTCCATTCGGGCTGATCGCTGCGCGTGCGGCGCAGGTAAGCCGCCAAGGTGGCGACCTCTGCATCATCGAAGGTATTGGCGAAGCCCGGCATGAAGACCACCGGCATGCCGTCTTTCTTGCTGACGCCTTCCAGAATGACGTGGATCAGGTTGGCCGGATCGGGGCCGCTGATCGCGCTGTTGAGCGCGAGTTCGGGACGCACTGCAAGTGGTGTGACACCGCCGTTGTAGTGGCACGATGCACACGCCGCAACATACAGACTGGCGCCATCGGCGCTGTCATCACGCACGTCGCGATGCGCCAAGGTCATCGCTTTTGCGAGCGATTGATCGGCGCTCGCAACCCGCCCTGCCGAACCGTTGATATCGGCAAAATACGTGGCGATCGCATGCACATCGTTATCGCCGAGTTTTGCCAGACTGTCGTGCACGACTTCAGACATCGCGCCCGCGGCGGTGCCGTGCAATGCGGTTGCGCCACCGCGCAGATATCCGAACAATTCATCGGCCGTCCATGGTGTCGGCGATGTACTCGCTGCACTCAATGCCGGCGCGAACCAGCCATCGATCGCGGCACCGGCATAAGCGTCAGCGGACTTTTCCGCACCGAGACTATTACGCGGCGTATGGCACGAGGCGCAATGCGCCAAACCCTCGGCGAGGTACGCGCCGCGATTCCATTCCTCGCTCTTGCTCGCATCGGGCTGATAAACACCTTTGCTGAAAAACAGCAGCTTCCAGCCAGCCTGCAGCGCGCGAATACTCAGCGGAAATGGCAACTGGTTCGGTATCGCCGCGGACGTCACCGCGGGACGCGTCATGAGAAACGCATACAGCGCGTGGATATCCTCGTCGCGCACCTTGGTGAAATGATCGAACGGAAATGCCGGAAACATCTGCGAACCATCGCGCATCACGCCTTCATGCATGGCACGTGCAAACGCGGCTTCGGACCAGCGGCCGATGCCGGTATCCGGATCGGGCGTGATATTGGTCGAAAATATCTTGCCGAATCCGCTGTCCAGCCCTACCCCGCCGGCATACGGCTTGCCGTTTGCGGCGGTATGGCAACTCAAACAGTTTCCAGCGCCAGCGAGCACCGCGCCTTTTGCGATCAGATCAGCGGAAAATTGCGTGGCGACAACAGGATCGATCGGATCGAGTGCCGGTCGCCACGCCAGCACAAAAATGCCGACCACGCCGATAACGACAAGTGCGAGCAGGCCTTTGAACAGACGTTTGACCAAGGCGGGTCTCCGATTGGGTTTTGAGCTGATCGCATCACTGGAACCCAGCTAGTGGTGCCGATGCGACGGCCAGCCGACTCTACTCCAATGCGAATCCTCTTGGCGAGCATCGTTGTGTACAGGTGGCGTTGCCGGAATCCGTCCGACAATATCACTGGCGCTTGTCATCGAAGGTTCTACTTTACGTTCAAACGTGATCCAGCGCGCATCATCCACACTTGCATGTTGCAACAACAACGCGAATGGATGTAGACATAATCGTTTGCAGATTGATTCTCGGCCACATGGCAACTCGGGGCGCGCGGGCACAAGGGATATTTTGATGCTGTTCGGGGGACTGACATCGTGACTGGCTGGGATCACATCTATCGCTGGGTGCATGTGAACCCGCGCCTGTGGCTGATCATCTGGCCGTTCCTGGTCGCGGTTCTGATATTGCTGCTGCTCGCTACCACGAGTATCCAGATCATTTCCAGCACCCGCGCCCACGTCGGCGGTTAAAGCATCTGGTCGAAGGCGCAAAAAGAAGCCGTCTATCATTTGTACCGATATGCGCAATCGCACGACGACACCGACTATAACGCATTCCTGACCGCCATCGCGATTCCCGAGGGCGACCATGTCGTGCGTATCGAGCTGGAAAAACCCTCGCCCGATTTGGTCATCGCGCGTAATGGATTTCTCGCCGGAAAAAATCATCCCGACGATATCGATGGCATGATTTGGTTGTTTCGGCGTTTCCGTCGCGTCAGCTTCCTGGATAAAGCAATCGAGTTGTGGGCCAAGGCCGATCCGTTGATTGCCGACTTGCATGCCACCGGCGAAAAGCTGCGCGCGCAAGTTCGAGCAGGCGATGTGACAGCGCAATCGCTGGCGCCGATCCTCGCAGAAATCCAGCGCATCAATGCCGAAGTCACGCCGTTGGCAACGGCTTTTTCCGACACCCTCGGCAAAGCATCCAGACTCACTCAGCAAGGATTGAAAATCTTTCTGACCATTTCGGCATTGTCGCTTGTAGTTGCCGGCATTTATTTGTCGCGGCGCATGCAGCGGCGCAACGATGCTTTCGAGCAGGCGCTGCGCCTTAGCGAAGAGCGCTACAACCCTGGCCATCAATGGCAGCAACGACGGCATCTGGGATTGGGAATTGCCAAGCAACAAGATTTATTACTCGCCGCAGGTCAACGATTTCCTCGGGCGCGAAGGACTCGACAGTTACACCACGACCGAAGCGTTTCTGGAAGTTCTGCACAAGGACGATCGCGAGTCGGTACTGCTGGCGCTGCGTAACCATTTGACGCGCGACACCACCTACGATGTGGAATTCCGCGCGCTGAGGAATTCAGGCGAGCATCGCTGGCTGCGCATGCGCGGTAACGCAATCCGCGATGTCAACGGTCAACCGACCCGCATGGCCGATTCGATCAGCGACATCACCGATCGCAAACTCGCGAAAATGCAGTTGCGTTATCAGGCCAGCCACGATGCCTTGACCGGCTTGATCAACCGCCATGAATTCGAGCATCGTTTGAGTTTGCTGATCGCAAAAACGCATCATCCTTGCAGCCAGCATGCAGTGCTGTATCTCGAACTCGATCAGTTCAGGGTGATGAACAACAGCTATGGCCCGCGCGCTGGCGACGAAGTGTTGCGCCAAGTCGGCGCCGTGTTGCACTGTCATGTGCCGGAAGGCCATGCCGTGGCGCGACTCGGCGCTGCTGAGTTCGGCGTGCTGATGGAAAATTGTCCGCCGAATGTGGCGCATGAAATCGCTGAAGAACTGCGCCGGGCGATCAACCGCTTTGAATTTGTCTGGCGCGAATTCACCTTCAACCTGACTGCAAGCATCGGCCTCGCGCGCGTCGGCGATGGGCTGAACTCGTTGGCGGAAATCATCAGCGCCGCTGATACCACGAGTTTTGTGGGCACGGATCAGCGCCACGGTCACGTCAATATATCGATCCGCTGAACCATGCCGTCGCAATCGATCTTTGCACGACAGCCAACAAGCTTTGCGCTACGCCAAGCCCGCTAGTGTTGCCGGCAACGGCATGCGTCGACGTAATTCCTGCTGCACCAATATCACGCTGATGATGGTTTGCAGCGTCATCGTCGCCACCGACAAATACCAGACATAATCGATGTGGAAATTCGACTGACGCGACAGCCATATCGCCGGGATCGCAAAGGTCACCAAGCGCGTCGCCGTGCTAATGAATGCCGGCCAGGTATTGCCGAGCGCCTGGAACATGCCCGAACACGTGAAGATGATGCCGGACGCGACAAAATTCCACGAGATGATATGCAGGAATTGTGCGCCGGCCTCGATCACTTTCGGGTCGCTGCTGAAACCACTCACGAACCACTGCGGTTGCCATTGGCACATCAAGCTCAGCAACAGCATCAACGAGCTGCCGATCAATGCGGCCGAACGAAACGTTTGACGCACACGCGCTGGCTTGTTCGCGCCAAAATTCTGTCCGGTAATCGGTGCCACCGAAAATGCCACTGCCATCACCGGCAGAAAAACCGCTTGCATCACGCGCGAACCGATACCGAATCCGGCCTGCGCCGACGCGCCGAAATCGCGAATGATCCAGTAGATCACCGCCATGTAGACAAACATCAAGCCGAACTCGCATCCGGCCGGCAGACCGATGCCGAGCATGCGTTTCCACGTCGCGAAACGCGGGCGCCATAACGCGCGATCGAACGACACGTATTTTTCGAGCCGCATGAAATACACCGAGAGCATCACCACGCCGACCGCTATCGCCAACGTGCTCGCCATGCCGGCACCGGCCACGCCGAACGCATGGCCGGTGCCCCAGCCAGCGATCAGAATCGGCGCCAGGATAACGTTGAGCAGCAAGGTCACTATCGACACGATCATCGTCGGTGTGACGATGCCGGTGCCGCGCAACGCCGAACTCATCGCGACCATCGAAAACTGCAGCGCCAATCCCGGCAGATAAAAATGCAGATAGGTGATGCCGGCGACGGCGGTGTCTGCATCGGCACCGATCGAATGCATGTAGGCGCTGGCGAGGCCGTAACCGCAGAGCAGCATCAGCAGCGTGCAGACCATCGACAACACCAGCGACTGATTGAAAATCAGGTTCGCATCGCTGTGATCCTTGCGCCCGACCGCGTGCGAAATCAGCGCCATCGTGCCGACACCGAGCACCTGCGTCAGGCCGAGCACGATGAACATCACGTTGCCTGCGGCACTCACGCCGGCCAGTGCCGCATCGCCCAGACGCGCGACGAAATACAGATCGACCAGATAATAAAAGGTCTGGATAATCATGCCGGCAGCCATCGGCGCCGCCATTTCGAGAATGTGCCGGGTAATCGAACCTTGCGTCAAATCCTTCATGCGCGTTCTCCGCCTGACCTTCTGTCGCGCGACAAAGATCGGATAAGGCTACTCTCAGTGGTGATGATCACCGGCGCCATGCACATGCCCGTGCAGAACTTCTTCGACACTCGCTTCGCGCACATCGGTGACTTCGATCGCGAAATGCAGCGTCTCGCCGGCCAGTGGATGATTGCCATCGACCGTTACCTGATCGCCGTCGATCGCCGTGACCACAACCGACATCGGCCCGTGGCTGCCCTGCGACTGGAACTGCATGCCCGGCTCCAAAGCATCGATGCCTTGAAACGCACTGCGCGGCACGATCTGGATCATGCCTTGCTGGCGTACGCCGTAACCTTCTTCGGGCGAAACGTCCACCTCGAATTTATCACCGGTGCTTTTTCCGGCCATGGCTTTTTCCAGACCCGCCACGATATTTCCCTTGTCCTGCAGGTAGGTCAATGGCTCACGGCCGACCGACGAATCGAGCACGTCACCGTGATCGTTAGTCAGGGTGTAATGGAAACTGGCCACACAACGATCGGCGATCTGCATGAAAATCCTCGGAAATGGAAAATGAATCAATGCGCCCTGCTGGCGCGTTGAAATTACTCGGCGCGAAGCCTATGGCAGCGGACGCTGCAAAGCAATCTAAATTCCCCGTCGCGCAATTACTCGAAGCGGATTTATTTGCTGCCAAAACTGAGAATCATATCGAGCAGCGCGCGCACGCCAGGTTCTTCCTGCCATTCGGTGCGCAGAAATATTCCGGTCTCGATCGGGCGGATCGGTTCGACCACCGCGATAATCGTGACATCGAGACCGCGTATCACTGCATCCGACGGCGGCGATGGCACCAATGCCACGCCGAGGCCGGCGTCGACCATCGCCAGAATCAGCGGCGTCGAGGTCGCTTCGAAATGGATTATCGGCTCCAGCCCCAGCGCGAAAAAAGTCTCCAGCACATGCAGGCGTCCGGCCGACATGCGCTCGAAAACGATCAGCGGTTCCGTGGCGATTTCGGCCAGTGATACTGCGCTCGTATTTGCCCAGCGATGGGTACGCGGCACCGCCAGACACCAGCCAACGTTGCGCCACGGATGATGTTGCAGACCGCGCGGAAAATCGGTCGGCGTGCATGCGCCAATCGCACAATGCGACTCGCTCAGCAGCATCGAAATCACCTGCGCCTCGGCGCGCGTCGACAAGCGCAGATTGTAATCAGGATACGTTTTGCGAAATTCGCGCACGACATCCACCAACACGTATGTCATCAAATAATGACTGGCGATCAGTTGAATTTCCTTGGTCTCGCGACGCGGCTCGAAGAGTCGTGTAAGTTCATGCGCCTGGTCGAGAAAGCGCACCGCCTTCTGCAGGAATCGCTTGCCCGATGCGGTCAGGTCGACATTGCCGCGGCGCCCGCGTTCCTTTTCGTACAGGCTGGTGCCGAGTGCGCTTTCGAGCGCGAGGATACGACCGCGCAATCCTTCCGACGAAAGGTGCAGGCTCTGCGCCGCAGCCTGCAAACTGCCGACGCGCGCGAGCTCGACGAAGGCCGCGATTTGTTCGGTGGAAAGCGGCGGGATTCTGCGCGTCATGATCTCGCGATGGCTGTGAGTATTCGGCGTGCGGCTCGCCGGGATGAACATTGTGATCCATATCCCGGCGGTCAGCCAACCCGCTGCATCGGCGCGAGGACTATTCGCGCTGGCCGTGACTTTCCGCCAATGACAAGCGTCTGATTCAACGCTAGGCTTGACGAGTCAAGCCTATTTGTCCACGTTAACGTGATCGTTGTTACCGACTTTGTCCGAGTCACTCATTTATCCAACTCCGGGGATGCCATGCTGCACTACACGCGTTGTCTGATTTTCTGCGGCCTGTCGCTGGCCGCTGCTGCCGCTAGTGCAGATCCCGAAAGCGCGCTCGACCACTACAAGCGCGATCCGCAACAAAAAGTTGACGAGGCCTATTCGAAAAAAATCGCCGAGTACACCACAGCGACGATGTTCAATTCGGTACTGACCAATTACCTGCCCGCGTCTGCAACGGTGCCGACGCCAGCAAAAGTGCTCGGCGATGTCGCCGGCGCACCGAACATGTTGCCGTATACCAAGGAAATCTACCGTTATTTTCGACTGCTCGCCGACAGCTCGCCGCGCGTCAAGGTTTTCAGTATCGGCAAGAGCGAAGAAGGCCGCGAGATGATCGCAGTCGCGATCGCGGATGAAGCACTGCTCGCCGATCTCAAGGATAACGATTCGCGCCTGGCGCAACTCGCTGATCCGCGCACGATCGGCATGGACGATAGTAAAGCGTCGGCGCTGGTCGCTAAAACCACGCCGGTGTATTACATCACCGGTACCATCCATTCCACCGAAACCGGCGCGCCGACCGCGTTGATGGAACTCGCCTATCGCCTTGCCGTGGACGATGCGCCCTACATCAAGAGTATCCGCAGCCGCGTCATCACGCTGATCACACCGGTGGTCGAGCCGGACGGTCGCGATCGCATGGTCGACCTGTACAACTGGCATCGCGCGCATCTCGGCGAAAATTACCCGCACCTGCTGTACTGGGGACACTACGTCGCGCACGACAACAATCGCGATGCGATGGGCATGACCTTGAACCTCACACGCAACGTGATGAATACCTATGTCGGCTGGCATGCGCAGGTGCTGCACGACCTGCACGAATCAGTGCCGTTCCTGTACGACAATACTGTCGGCGATGGCCCGTACAACGCGTGGGTCGATCCGATCCTGACCAACGAATGGCAGCAGCTCGGTTGGGACAATGTGCAGCAGATGACCCAGTTCGGCATGCCTGGCGTGTTCACGCATGGCGATTTTGATACGTGGAGTCCGGGCTACTTGATGTTCATCGCGGCGATGCATAACGGCATCAGTCGGCTGTACGAAACCTTTGGCAATCATGGCGCCGACACCGAGGAGCGCATTCTTGCGCCGGACGAATATTCGCGCACGTGGTATCGGCAGAATCCGCCGCTGGCGAAAGTCACCTGGTCGCAACGCAACAACAATAATTACGAGCAGACTGCCTTGCTCAGCACGCTGAATTATTTCGCCGACAACAGTAAGCAATTCCTGCAGAACTTCTATCGCAAGAGCAAACGTTCAATCGAGAAACCGGCCAATGGCGGACCCGCGGCATACGTGCTTTCGGCCGAGGATGCGCACCTCGGCGCACAGGCAGAATTGCTGCGCATCCTGCAATTGCAGCATGTCGAAATCCAGCGTGCCGGTAGCGCATTCACTGCGCAGGTGATCGCACCGCCGGAAAAGAAAGACGACAAAAAGGCGGTCGATAAAACTGACGAGGCCAAGGACAAATCCGCCGACACAGTCAAAGACAGCAAGCCGAAAATGATCGCGCGTAATTTTGCCGCCGGCAGCTACATCGTACGCATGGATCAGCCGTATTCGCGTATCGCCGA
>JAYVTP010000377.1:0-1638 GCA_043788685.1 Pseudolysobacter sp.
GAGCGTTTCGAGGTTTATCTCGGTCGGCACGAGCTGGCCAATGGCTATCACGAGCTCACCGATGCGAACGAGCAGCGCGCGCGCTTCGAGGCCGATAACGCACGACGAATCGCGCGTGGCGACAACGCGATTCCGCTGGACGAAAACCTGCTCGCAGCACTCGATGCCGGGTTGCCCGAATGTGCCGGTGTCGCGCTCGGTATCGAACGTTTGCTGATGTGCATGAGTGACACCGATGACATCCGTGATGTGCTTGCGTTTGGTTTCGCGCAAGCGTGAATTCTTTTTCTGCGCTGATGGCGGGCATTTTGCTACCGACTGTTTTTGCACGTCATCGCACACTTGCTGTTGGCCGCACTGCCTCAGTCGTGCTCATTAGCGTGCCGCCGCGATCCAGACTCACCTGGGTGGCACTGATTTCGACCGCGCTGGTGTTGGTCATCACGTACACGCCGCGCGCCAGTAGTGAGCGTAGCGCCGCACGACCGAGCGCTGGCAGTAATTCTGGCAGCAGGTTGTCCAGAGCGTGCAGCAGGGTGACCTGCAATTCATGCGCCCGCACGCGCGGGTAAGAGTGGTTGATGCCGCGCACGCAATCCATGATCGCACCGGCCGTTTCAACGCCGGAGAATCCGCCGCCGATGACAACAAAATGGCCGAGGCGTTGACGCAGGCTGTCGTCCGTTTCCAGCTCGATGCGGGCGAGCTGGCGCAGGATGAGATTGCGGATGTGCATGGCGTCGCCGACGGTTTTCAACACCAGCGCATGTTCGGACATGCCGGGAATCAGATCGATCCGCGCGCGGTTGCCGTAGGCGAGCACGATCTGATCGTAGTCCAGATGCATGTCGTCCTTGAGCGTGGCGCAATGTACGCGCTTGCCGGTGAAATCGATGCCGATCGCGCGCGCCATGACAAAGCGCGCCTTGGCGACGGTTTCGCGCAATGGCGCAATCACCTGTTCGCGAAATACCGTGGCGCCGACGACCTCGGCCAGCATCGGATTGAAGGTCGTATAACTTTCCTCGGACAGCAATGTGACATCGAAACGGTCTGCGCGCTTTTGCAGATCGCGCGTCAATGCCGCACCGCCAAGGCCGCCACCGATGATCACGATGCGCTGTATTTTCTGCATGCTATTTTCTGCATGCTATTTTTCGCTGGTGAAGCTGTGGGTACGATGTCGTTGCAAATTTTTTTTGCGCGATGTGAGTTTTATCCAGAACTATCGAGTCAACGATTGCTGGATTCGCAGCGCAATCACGATGGCCACGACCATGGCCGCGAACGCAGTCCAGGCGTAAGGCCACAGCAGCGGCATGCCGATCAGCAGCAAACCATCGTTGCCGCCGGGTATCAGCCCGCCGCCCAGGCCCATCAAAATCCCGCCGCTGAAACAACGCAGCAAACCCAGCGGCTGGAAAGCGATATGCCGGAACAAGCCGGCGCTCCAACCGCCTAAAAATGCGCCGAGCAAAAGTGCCACGAGCAGTACGATACGCGCCAGCACGCTCATGCGTGTACCGCGCGCGAGTTCCACAAGCACATCGGTGTAAGCCCACGCCCCGACCAGCAGGAACAGGCCAACGAAGGCAATACCGATAACGACGGTCGCCGCGCCAGGCTCCCATACGCGCC
>JAYVTP010000378.1:0-9415 GCA_043788685.1 Pseudolysobacter sp.
GCTGTGCGCGTAGATCGCGGTTTTCGCCAGCGACAACGTGCTCAGCTGACCTTCCGGTGTGAACTCGAACACCCGCACATCGCTGAGTTCGACCTCATCTTCGCCCTTCACACGCCGCGTGCGGGCGCGCTTGGCATTGATCACCGCCGCACCATCGCGCGCCCACAAGCCGCCGCCCTTGGCGATTGCGATGTCCTTGGCTTTGGCGATGAGTGCCAGCGACTGCGCTTTTTGTTCGCCGAGCGGCCCGATCGTCTCGCCGACGAGCGCGACCAGCGCGGTGAGCAGCGACAACGCCAACACCGCCGATGCACAAATGCGCAATTTGGACAATCCAGCCGCACGCAGCGCGATCAATTCGCTGGTCGCGGCGAGGCTGCCGAGCCCCATCAACGTGCCGATCATCGCGGCGTAGCAAAACCATTCGTACGTGCGGCGCGGCAAGGTCAGCAACACGTATGTGGCGGCCTTGCCCAGCGTGTATTGGCCCTGCCCCACGCTGTTGGCTTCGCTGACGAAAATTCGCAATGCATCGAAGCCGACCAGCACCGCCCAGGTGATGAGCACCGAGGTGAGCACGGCAATGCCGACCAGTTTGTCGACGCGCTTGAAACGCAGTCGATCGCGCAATACGGAAATGACCGTCATGGCGTGGCCGCGGCGAGGCGCGCCGGCGCGTGTGGCTTGGGCATTTGCTGACTGCGCCAGAGTAACCACAACGCCAGCGCAAGCGTGGGAATATGCACCCACCAGCAACCGAATGCGGCCGGTAGTTTTCCTTGCGCGATCCACGAACGGCTCAAGGTGAGGCCGGTGTAATAAATGAAATACGTCAGCAAACCGACCAGCAGTTTGGCGAAGCGCGGTTCGCGCGGCGAGGTACGCGACAGCGGCAAGGCCAGCAGCATCAATACCAACGCTTCGATCGGTGCGGCCAGGCGCCAGTGAAATTCGGCGCGCTGCACCGGATCGCTGCTCGCGAGCAGCACGCTGGTCGGCGCGCTGCGCTTGATCGAATCCTGATCGCCATCGGCATCGCTGTCCGGCAATTTCGGATCGTTGCGTTCGTAACGCAGCAGACGAAAATTATCCTGGCCGAGTACGCCTTCGACACGGAATCCGTCATTCAAGCGCAGATAACGACCGATGCCATCAGCCTCGTGATACATCTCGCCGCTCGCCGCGGTGGTGATGCTGATCTCTGCATTGCCGTCCTTGTTTTTCTGCTCGCTCACGACGAAAAAATGTTCAAAGTGAGTGCCGTCGGGACTCATGTTGGAAACATAAATCACACCGTTGCGATTCGGCATGTCGACAAAATGTCCGGGTTCCAGACCGGCTATGATCAGCGATCGGCTTGCCTCCTGCTGCAAGGTTTGCGACATGCGCACCGACGCCGGTGCGAGCCAGAACGAAATGGCCGCGAGCACAATCATCGTCGGCAACGCGAGCAGCAACAGCGGTCGCAGCAGGCCGGTGACATTCAGCCCCGAGGCGGCAAACACCGCCATCTCGCTGTCCCGATACAAACGCCCGTAGGCCAGCAGCACGGCGAGGAACACCGCCAACGGCAGCAGGATGGTCAGCGCATCGACGATGCGCAGGCCGATCAGCGCCAGCATCAGATCCGCCGGCACGCGACCGCGCGCAATCTTGCCGACCAGATCCGCGACCACGCCGCCGAGCGTCACCAGCAGCAACAGCAACGCGCTCGCGAAAAAACTCATCGCCAGTTCGCTCAGCAGATAACGATCAATAATTCGCAGCATCAGTGGTACTTATGCATTAAACTGGCGGTTGGCGAGGCGGCCGTGTGATCCGGCTGAATGTTTCAAACCCGGGCTTTCGCGCGGGTCGAACGGACGGCAAAGTAACCCAGTTTAATCCAACCGTCGCTGACTAATCGTTATCCCTTCGTTGACGCGCCGCCTGCGCGGTTCGCCCAACGACCCCGACTTTGTGCATGGAAAGACCGATGAGCCTTGAATTCAGCACCACCAATGAAGCCCCTGAAACCGCGACCAGCCCGTGTGTCGTGGTCGGCGTTTACGACGATCGCATGCTCAGCAGCGCGGCGGCGCGCATCGACGAAAAATCCGACGGCGCGATCAAGCGCCTGATCGACACTGGCGATATCAGCGGCAAACTCGGCAGCAGTACCTTGCTGTTTGCGCAGCCGGGCATCAACGCCGCGCGCGTGCTCGTGATCGGTTTGGGCGAACAAAAAAAGTTCGATGCGGCGCGGTTTCAGCGTGTCAATGCGGAAGCCGCGAAACTGCTCAAAGCGCTGCCGCTGGCATCGGCGACGTCATATCTCGTCGACATCGACGTACCGGGCCGCGATGTCCACTGGAAGCTGCGCCAGGCCGCGATTGCCAGCGATGCCGCCACCTACAAATACACCGCCACATTCAAGCCGCGCGAAAAATCCAAGACCGAACAACTCGGCGCGATTGTATTTAATAGCCAAGCCGATGCGGACACCGCGCTCGCCCAGGCTAGAGCGATCGCGCAAGGCGTATTGCTCGCGCGCGAACTCGGCAACCTGCCGCCGAACATCTGCAACCCGGCGTATCTGGCCGAGCAGGCGAAGAAGATCGCCGATGCGCACGACGGCGTGAGCCTGGACGTGCTCGAACGTGCCGACATGGAAACACTCGGCATGGGTTCGCTGCTTGCCGTGGCGCAAGGTTCGGCAAACGCACCCAAGCTCATCGTGCTGCAATGGCGTGGTGCGGACGACAGCGAAAAACCGTACGCGTTTGTCGGCAAGGGCATCACCTTCGATACCGGCGGCATTTCGCTGAAACCCGGCGCCGGCATGGAGGAAATGAAATTCGACATGTGCGGTGCTGCGGGCGTGCTCGGCGCATTTTACGCCGCGGTATTGTTGAAGCTGCCGCTGAATCTCGTGACCGTGGTGCCGGCGGTCGAGAACATGCCGGACGGCGCGTCGTATCGCCCCAGCGACGTGGTCACCTCGATGTCCGGCATCACGATCGAAGTGCTCAACACCGACGCCGAAGGTCGCCTGATCTTGTGCGACGCGCTCACCTACGTGCAGAAGTTCGATCCGCAGATCACGATCGACGCCGCCACGCTCACTGGCGCCTGCGTCGTCGCGCTCGGCAAGCATGCGTCCGGCCTGATGAGTCAGGACGACGAACTCGTTGAACAACTGTTGAACGCGGGCAATACCACACTGGATCGCGCGTGGCGGCTGCCGCTGTGGGACGACTACCAGAACCAGCTCGATACCGGTTATGCCGACGTCGCCAACATCGGTGGCAAATATGCCGGCGCGATCACGGCGGGATGTTTCCTCGCACGTTTCACCGAGGGTTTTCGCTGGGCGCATCTGGATATCGCTGGATCAGCTTGGGACGAAGGCCGCAAGGGATCGGCGACTGGCCGCCCGGTGGCGTTACTCGTGCAATATCTGCTGGATCGCGTTGCCGCAAACAAGGCATAAAGTGACCCGTCACGAGTGATGCGCGCATAATTGGCGCGTGTATGCGCATCCGCATGTCCTCTCTGAGCAAAAGATCGTTTCAGCAACATCGCGGCAAATAGCCGTTTCTATTGGCGCTTGTTGCGTGATGCGCAACACTTTAGAATTCGCGCATGATCCAGTCTATACGACCCAAGGGACTGCGCAAGTTTTTCGATGCAGGAAGCAATGCAGGAATTCAGCCCGCGCATGCCAAGCGATTACGAATGATTCTAACCGCGCTGGATACCGCGCTGGTGATCGACGATATGCAAATTCCGGGCTTTCGCTTGCACGCGCTGAAAGGTAGCGAGCGCGGGCGTTGGTCGGTTTGGGTCAACGGCAACTGGCGTGTGACGTTTGAATTCCGCGATGGCCACGCCCATGTTCTGGATTACGAGGATTATCATTGATGAGCATGCATAACCCACCACATCCTGGCGAATTCATCAGCGCGGTTTATCTGGTGCCACATGATGTTAGCGGGCGCGAGCTTGCCGAAAAACTCGACGTCGCCGCGTCCACACTCAATCGCATCCTCAAAGGCAACAGTGGCATCAGTCCGGAGATGGCGCTGCGCCTCGCCAAGACCCTGGGCCGCTCCGCTGAAAGCTGGCTGTCTATGCAACACAATTACGATTTGTGGCAAGCGCGGCAGCAACTGGATTTGCGCCATGTCGCCAAACTCGAACTCAACGCCGCCTGATGCCACGTGCCGATTTTTACCTGATCGCCAAACCGCGTTTTCTCGACGAGCCGCTGCTGCTCGTCTGCGAGCTGGTCAAGCGCGCGTATGCGAGCGGTCAGCCGACGCTGGTCCTGACACGTTCGCTGGAACAGGCCGAACAGCTCGACAAAAAACTCTGGGAGTTCGATGAAGACGCGTTCATCCCACACCAGCTCGCCGGCGACGATGACGACGACATGACCGCGGTGCTGATTGTGCCGCCGACGCTAGCCAGCGCCGACCGAAATCTGGTGATCAATCTGCGCGATGAATGTGCGCCTGGATTGTTCGATCGTGTGCTCGAAGTCGTCGCCGCCGATCCAGCCGAACGCGAAGGTTCGCGCAAGCGCTGGCGCACCTATCAGCAGGCCGGGTTCGAGCTGAAGAAATTCGATATGTAGTTGCCGTGAGGACAACTGGATTTTTTTCGTCATCCCAGCGCAGGCTGGGATCCAGTTCTTGATTTTGCACTCGCCGCTTCCGCAGAGAAAATGAAGAATCCCAGCGTCTACATTCTGGCGAGCGCGCGATACGGAACGCTCTATATCGGCGTGACTTCGGATCTGATCAAGCGTGTCTGGCAGCACAGGAGCAGCGCAGCAGAAGGTTTCAGGAAGAAATATTGCGCGCACGCTCTTGTCTGGTACGAGCAACACGAAACGATGGAGTCCGCCATATCGCGGGAGAAATCTCTGAAATCTTGGCGGCGCGATTGGAAACTGAATTTGATAGAGTCGCAAAATCCCGAATGGCGTGATTTGTACCTCGATATCATTTGAATAGTTAATTCCAGAGCAAGAACTGGATCCCAGCCTGCGCTGGGATGACGAACAAGAAAAGCGACGAGCGACGAGCGACGAGCAAAAAAATAAATCGCGCTATCCCAACATTCTCCACTTTGTAGAAAAGTATATAAATGGAAAAGTCCTTCGAGCCCAAAGACATCGAATCCAAGTGGTACGCCGCGTGGGAAGCCAGCGGTGCGTTCCATGCATCCGGCCACGGCGATCCATATTGCGTCCTGCTGCCACCGCCGAACGTCACCGGCACCTTGCACATGGGCCACGCGTTTCAGCAGACCATCATGGATGCGCTGATCCGTTACCACCGCATGCGCGGCTTCAATACGCTGTGGCAAGGCGGCACCGATCACGCCGGCATCGCGACGCAAAAAATCGTCGAGAACCAGCTCGCCGCCAATGGTCAGACGCGCCACGATCTAGGCCGCGCGAAGTTCATCGAACGCGTCTGGGAATGGAAGGAAGAATCTGGCTCTACGATCACCAACCAGATGCGCCGCATCGGCGCGTCGGTCGACTGGTCGCGCGAACGTTTCACGATGGACGAAGGTTTGTCTGCGGCTGTGCGCCGCGTGTTCGTACAGTGGTATCGCGATGGCCTGCTGTATCGCGGCAAACGCCTCGTGCATTGGGATCCGGTGCTGATGACCGCGGTGTCCGACCTCGAAGTGACGAACGAAGAAAAAGACGGATCGATGTGGTCGATTCGTTATCCGGCCAGCGATGGTGGCGAGGGTCTCGTGGTCGCAACCACGCGTCCGGAAACGATGTTGGGCGACGTCGCCGTGGCGGTGCATCCCGAAGACGAGCGTTATGCGCATCTGGTCGGCAAGACGCTCAAGCTGCCGCTGTGCGATCGCGAAATTCCGGTGATCGCGGATGATTACGTCGACAAGGATTTCGGTACGGGCGCGGTCAAGATTACGCCGGCGCACGATTTCAATGATTACCAGGTCTGGGCGAGGCACAAGAATGGTGCTCTGAAAGATGCAATTTTTGGGGGATTAATAAATATTTTCACGTTCGATGGAAAGCTAAAATGGAGCGCGTTTCAAGATGGCGCTCATAACACGTCGGATACAATCCATCCCGACGGATCGATAACGATTCATGGCGGAGTTGTCCTCGGACCCGACTTTCTCGCGGAGGCAGGTCCGAGCGTTAAGGACATCATCCCGTCAAAGTTTCGGGGGGTCGATCGACTTTCTGCACGAAAAATGATCGTCAGAGATCTCGAGGCTGCAGGACTTCTTGTTGAGGTCAAGAAACACAAACTGCAAGTGCCCATCAGCCAGCGCTCTGATGCCGTCATAGAACCGATGCTGACCGAGCAATGGTTCCTCGACCTGACCTCGGACACACTTCCAGATGGGCGACCAGGTGGACGCACGGCTATCACCCTCCCAGCGCTCAAAGCTGTTCACAACGGCGACATTAAGTTTGTTCCTGAGAACTGGTCGACCACCTATTCGCAGTGGCTAACGAATATTCAAGATTGGTGCGTAAGCCGTCAGTTGTGGTGGGGACACCGCATTCCTGCTTGGTATGACAAAGATGGAAATGTTTACGTAGCAGAGGACGAAGCGGACCTTTTGAATCAATATCCTCATCTCACTTTGCACGACCTCGACGAGGACAACGATTCGCGGTTGCGCCGCGACGAAGACGTACTCGACACCTGGTTCAGCTCTGCGCTGTGGCCGTTTTCGACGATGGGCTGGCCGTCCAAACAAGCCGTAAGCGAAGCCGGTCAGCCGGTCGCGAACTGGGCGCAGGATCAAGCTTTCCTGCCGAGCGCGGTGCTCGTCACGGGTTTCGACATCATCTTTTTCTGGGTCGCGCGCATGGTCATGGCGACGCAGTATTTCACCGGCAAGGTGCCGTTTCGCGAGGTCTACATCAACGCCATCGTGCGTGATGCGGAAGGCCAGAAGATGTCGAAATCGAAGGGCAATACGCTCGACCCGCTTGACCTGATCGACGGCATCGATCTCGAATCGCTCGTGAAAAAATCGACCGCGTCGCTGCTGATTCCGCAGGTGCGCGAGAAAGTCGAAAAGCGCATGCGCAAGGAATACCCGGATGGAATTACCGCAGTCGGCGCCGATGCATTGCGCTTCACGTTTGCCGCGCTCGGCACGTATGGCCGCACGATCAATTTCGACCTGAGCCGCGCCGAAGGTTACAAGAATTTCTGCAACAAGCTCTGGAACGCGGCGCGTTTTGTGCTGATGAATTGCGAGAATTTTGTCGCGCCTGCGTCAACCAACGCAGTCGTCGCTGCGGAAATCTCGCCCTCGGCCATGCCGATGATTGCACTGGTCGGCGGCGCAGCAATTAACGCACCGGCTGCCATCACCGAAGCCGAGCGCTGGATCATCGCGCGGCTGCATCACACCCTCGCCGAAGTGCACAAGCAATTCGCCGCGTATCGTTTCGATTTGCTCGCGCAAGCCGTCTACGAATTTACGTGGAACGAGTTCTGCGACTGGTTCCTCGAATTTGCCAAACCGGCACTGCAAGGCACGACCGAAACCGGTGATGCAATCACCGATGCGAACCAGCAGCGCGCCGCCGATTCGACGCGTCACACGTTGTTGTACGTGCTCGAAACACTGCTGCGCACGCTGCATCCGCTGATCCCATTCGTCACCGAGGAAATCTGGCACGAAATCGCACCGCGCCTCGGCATCAAGGGCGACACGATCTCGCTGCAGCCTTATCCGCGCGCTGAAGAATTTGCGGTCGATATCGATGCGGAAAACGATATCCAGTGGCTCAAGAGTGTGCTGCTCGGCATTCGCAGCATTCGCGGCGAGATGAATATTTCTCCGGCGAAAAAAATCACGCTGCTGCTTGCCAACGGCGATGAGTCTGATCATGTTCGCTGCGAAAAATTCGCCGCGCAGATTGCGTTTCTCGCACGCGCCGAAACGCCGCGCTGGCTGGGTGCCGACGAAGCCGAACCCGCCGCCGCAGCGGCGCTGGTCGGCGAGTTGCGCGTGCTGATTCCACTGGCCGGGCTGATCGACAAGGAAGCGGAAAAAACCCGCATCCTGCGCGAGATTACCCGCGTGGAAAGCGAGATCGGCAAGTGCGAAGCGAAGCTCGGCAAACCGAGTTTCGTCGACAACGCACCCGCCGCAGTGGTCGAACAGGAAAAACAGCGCCATGCCAATTTCAGTGCGCTGTTTGCCAATCTGAAAGAACAGTTGCGTCGGCTCGGCGAGTTGTAATTGCCTGCGTCAGTTCGCTGTCAAAACAGCGGCGCTTACTCGACGTCGTGGAATAATTCCAGCGCCATCACGATCGCGTCTTCGCGGCCGTGCTTGGCCGGATAATAATTCGGGCGATTGCCGATCTCGTTGAAGCCGAGGTTGAAATACAGCGCGATCGCACGTGTGTTCGACGGTCGCACTTCGAGAAAAATCCGCGCGGCATGATGCCAACGCGCGAGGTCGATCAGGCGTCGCATCAGGTGTTTGCCGTGGCCTTCGCCTTCTGCCTCGCGCGCCACACAAACATTCAGCACATGCGCCTCGCCCGCCGCTGCGGCAAGGATGCCGTAGCCGACGATTTCGCCGGATTGCACGAGCACCCAGCAATCGTACACGGCGCGCAGGCAGTCGCGAAAAATCGCGCTGGTCCACGGATATTCGTAGGATTTCTGCTCGATCGCGCTGACGGCATCCACGTCTTCCGAACGCATCGGGCGCATGCTCGCGGCGGTATTTGTGGATGTGAGTTGGGCAACCATCGTTATCCCGAACTCAGCGCTGCGAGAACGATACCGCGTCGCTCGCGGCAGGCTTGCGCAGCGCACGCGCAATCGGTTTCAAGGCTTGCCAGAAAGCCCGTTTGTTTGTCGCGCCGTGCAGCGCATTCGGCAACACCGGAAGCACCGCGATCACCGAAGCATTTTGCTGTTGCGTCGATAATTGTTGACCGAGCACACGCGCGAGATGTTCGCCAAGCACGAGCCACGCATTGAGTGCGGGCGGCGCCCTTTCGAGCTGCGTCATATCCGCAAACAGCCATTCGATTTGCGCCGCATCCAGACCGAGCGCACGCAAAATCAAGGCGTGCTGGCGCTCGAATACCTCGCCCGAATTTCCATCCGCACGTTCGCTGACAATCACGAGACGTGGCTGCAGGGTATCTATCGATGTCGACGTTTTTTCCGCGTCTGTTACGGAATCGTTTGGCGCGATCGGCGGCTCGATACGCGCACGCAACACGTAGACATCAACGCCCATCACTTCGAGGAATTGCTGGCGTTGCGCATCAACTAGCATGGCTATCAACCTTGATCGTGGCGAGGTCGGCCTGGAAACGTTTGAAGATCGCATCAACCGCCGCACCAAACGCCTGCACACTGGCATCAAGCGTGCTCGCCGG
>JAYVTP010000379.1:0-10902 GCA_043788685.1 Pseudolysobacter sp.
AGCGCCTGCGAGCATTGCTTGATCTGGCGCTGGATCTGAACGATAGCGACTGTGATCTATTCGTCGCTTCGTTATCGCACGAAGATGCTGATCTGCGTACCGATCTCGTCCGATTGCTGGCACAGCATGCGCACAACGAACAACATCGTTCACTCGACCCGATCGAACTTGTCGCGCCGCTGATTATCGACAAGCATGCCGACGTCGGTGCCGCAGAAAACGCACGCGTCGGCCAGCATGTCGGTGTATTCAAACTATTGCGCTTGATCGGCACCGGCGGCATGGGCGCGGTGTATCTGGCCGAACGCAACCTGGAAAATTTCGTGCATCGCGTCGCGTTGAAGATCGTGCGTGTCGATGGCCTTTCCAGCGCGGCGCGCTCGCGCTTCGAGCGCGAGCGACAGATCCTGGCCAATCTTGTGCATGCGCATATCGGCGTGCTGTTCGAGGGCGGCCAAACCGACGACGGTGAACCGTATTACACGATGGAATACGTCGATGGCATTGCCATCACGGATTATTGCCGCGATCACGAACTCGATGTGTCGCAGCGCGTGCGGCTGTTGATTGATGTCGCCGCCGCCCTTGCTTATGCGCACCAGAATCTGGTGGTTCATCGCGATATCAAACCATCGAATATTCTGGTTACAAACGACGGTCGCGCCAAACTGCTGGATTTCGGTATTGCAAAACTGATGGGCGATGCTGATGCTGCCGCAACCCAGCTGGCGATCGGCCCGATGACGCCGGAATACGCCGCGCCGGAACAATTTCGCAATGGTGCCGTGACGGTTGCGACTGATATTTATCAACTCGGCGTATTGTGTTTTCGCCTACTCACCGGCAGTTTGCCGTATCGCGCTGATCGCCATGACAATCTGGCATGGGCACAGGCCGTGACGGCGGATGAACCGACGCTGTTGTCACGCGCGCTGGGTGATGCCACGACCATTCTCGCCTGGAAAGATCCGATCAATGTGCCGCGCGTGAAGCGCCAGGTGCGTGGCGATCTCGATGCGATCGTGCGCAAGGCGCTGGCCAAGGAGCCACAGGAAAGATATCGCTCGATGGATGCGCTAATTTCGGATCTCGAGGCATTTCTCGATGGCAGGACGGTCACGGCACGACGCGCGGGATCACTGTATTTCATGCGGCGCTTCGCAGCGCGCAAACCGTGGACAGTCGCTGCCGCAAGTGTGGTGGTGCTGGCTTTGATCGCCGCCACCGGCATCAGCGTACGCGCGGCACAACATGCTCGATCACAGGCGCATCGCGCTGAAATCACCAATCGCTTTTTGCTTACGACACTCGATTTGACCGATCGTTTCAGCGGCAATAATCGTGGCGATTTCACCTTGACGGATGTGATCGAACGCGCGGTCGCGCAAGCCCATACCGAGCTGCGTGATGAACCCGAAGTGCGTGCCACGGTGCTCACGCAGTTGAGCCAGGCGCTGCAGCATTCCGGCAAGATCGCTGCGACGCTGACCGCAGCACGCGAGTCATATCAGATTCGTGCCAGCGCACGCGATGCCAATGCGCCTGAGCTGGCGGCGTCAAGTCAGCAACTCGCCAGTGTCGAGATCGAGAGCGGTTATCTCGACGATGCAACGCGGCACCTGGAAGAGACCTTGCAACAGCTCGCGCGTAGTGACCATCAGGAGCACGCATTGATCCAGGCGTATACCAGCCTGGGCAAGCTTGCGAGTGTGCGTGGCGATGCCGCAGCATCGCTGCGTTGGTATCAGCAGGTGATTCCTTTGCGGCAGGCGCTGGCGGGCGACCATGTGCTCGACCTCGCCATGGACTACAACAATCTCGGAACCGGCCTGATCAATCTCAGCCGCTATCGCGAGGCGGATGCAGCGTATCTGCAAGGCATCTCGTTGTTGCGCGAGCAACTCGGCCCGCGCCATCCGCGCATCGCTTACATACTCAACGGACGCGCCTCGGCCTTGATCCAGCTCGGTCGTTTTGAAGAAGCCGATGCGCTGCTGATCGAATGCGATGCCTTGCTCAGTGCAAATAACAACGTCGCCAACAGCGCGCCGGCGCTGGTCAATACCTTACGCACGCGCGCGCATCTGGAATATTTCCGCAGCGACTACGCCAGTGCTCTGCCTCGCCTCGATGCTGCACTGGCGAAAACGCAGAGCGCCAGCCCAGTCAGCATCTTCGGTTCGCTGACCCTTCGCGGCCGCATCGAGCTGGCGACTGGCAATGTGAATACCGCAATCAAGAACTTCGGCGAAGCCGAGCACCTGCTTGCGGACAACGGTCGCGCCGAACACCAACAACGCTGGTATGCGCATGGTTTGTGTGGTGTTGCGCTCGCCAGCGCGGGCGACACACGACAGGGTGACACCACGCTTGATGAGGCGCTCGTCAAGCTGGAGCAGGTTGGTGCCAATACGAGCTACGAGCTGACCGATCTTTTGCTGTATGCCGGCGCCGCCGCGCGACGACGTGGAGATCTGACGACCGCGCTGCTGCAACATCGGCACGCCGCAAAGTTGCAAGAGCAAATTGGCTGGCTCGGCGAGCTGGGCATCGCCCATGTCGATGCTGAACTCGCACAAGATGGTTTCAGTGCCGCAGCGGATACTGATGCGCGCGCCAGTGCGGCCGAACTGTCCGCGCACAGCATCGCGATCATGCAACGCATCAGCCCACATGATCCGCGCCTTGCAGCGTTGCTGACGCTGCGGGATGCAACGGACAGGAAATAGCCACGTCATCCATGTCGCCAAGATTTCTCTTGTTGCATCTGCATGAGAGCAGAAATGCGGTCAACGCCCAACGTCGCTCGACGGCTTACGCACCGAGAAACTACTCTGTCGCCTTGCCTCGAAAGTCCCACCCGCCGGTGAATGGAAAGCCGGTCTGCCGGGTCCGTGGCATATCGGCCCATGTGCACCACGAATCAATTCGCAATCACTCGCGATTTGTCCTCGCTGCAACTAAGCGAAATTCGCCGCTGGATTCGCATTTCCGATTGAAAGAAGATGTCATCGGCAAAACCTTGTAGCTCATCCGTGCCAGCCAGGTAATAAACCATTGCAGCGAAACGTTTCCCGAAACCGTTTTCTCCGATGTGGTTGAACCAAGCCTTACCGATCAAAGCGCCACCCGCGAATTATGTGCGTTAGCGCACGGAAGCCGTCCTACATGTCTGGTTTGCATGTGCGAGCGTTCGACGCATCTTTTTGTGTAGCATGCAGATGTATTTACGTTGATCCGGGGCGTTCAAACTCCAAGATCGCTGGTGATCTCTGTCGATGCGAATATGCTGCTTCACTCCAAACAACCAACTTCGAAAATGAATTTCAGACGCCGTGACCTTGCACGCGATGATTTGTCATTCATCCACCTCATCTGAAAAAGCCATAATCCGCGCCCAGATCGGCTTTGCTATATTCATGCCTGCGAACAGGGCGCAACTCATCAATCATCAAGGAGCCGGGCATGAAGCCGTACAACTTTCTGTTTTCTGCGATCACAATACTCGCCGTCACCGCGCCGTCGGCATTTGCGCAAAAAGGCACGCCGATACTTGAACTCGTAGCCGTCGGCGAGGTGCAGATCGGCGCCGATGGGCACGTTCTCGATTACACGCTGAAAAACAAGCTAGCTCCTGCGGTCAGTGCGCTGGTCGACAAGAATGTGCGCAAGTGGACGTTTGATCCGGTCTTGGTCGATGGCAAACCCGTGATTGCAAAAACCTCGGTGCATTTGCGTCTGAAAGCCGTCCCAACGCAGCAGGACAATTATTCGCTGCAGATTACCAATGTGATTTTCGGTGAGCCAAAGATGGCGGCAAGGAATATTCCGCCGAAGTATCCGCTGGCAGCCGTGCAGGCACATCTTGGCGCCAAGGTGATTCTCTGGCTGAAGCTGGATGAGAGCGGAAATGTGATCGATGCTCAGCCATATCAAACAAGCCTCGATGGCCGCGCGACGACCGAAGCTGAAGCGGAGCGCTGGCGCGTGCTGTTCGAAAAGTCGAGTATCGCTGCGGCAAAAAACTGGCACTACGATCTCAACGAAACGCTGAACGGCAAAGCTGTCGGCACGACGGTGTTCGCTCCGACAAGCTATTTCATCGACGAACCTGGAAAGTCTCAAGCCGCGGGTGAGTGGAAAGCGCTTTTGCCGGGGCCGGTGCATACCGGCCCGTGGAGCACGACGAATCAGCTCGCCGTCACTCGCGATTTGTCCACGCTGCAACAAGGCGAAACCCAGCCGCTCGATCCGCATTTCCGATTGAAAGAGGATGTGATCGGCAAGACCTTGTAACTCCTCAGTCGTGCCAGCCATGTAATAAGCGATGGCAGGTGCGCTATCTGCCTGCGCTTATTCGGCACTATTGGATCACGCGCTGGCGATCAAAACGTCATTCGCGAATTATGTGCGTCAGCGCACGGAAGTCGTTCTGCACTGCGCACAAAGTCCGTAATACATGTGCGAGTTGGTTCGTTGCATCATTCTTTTGCGGCATGGCGATGTGGATATTTTTTACGTTGATCCGGGGCGTTCAAACTGTCTACCCTTTTTGAAAATGTGCAGGCGCTCGGACTCCTCGTGCAAGCGTTGGGAGCGGCGCTGATTTGCCTGTTGTGCTTGATGCTGAATCGCGTGGCCGTGCGCCCCGCGTTGACGGCTTGGAGCAACGGCTGGCTTTCGCTGGCTTGCGGCCTGCTCGCACTGTTGATCGAACAAGGCGTGCCAAGCACCGCCGTAGTGACCTTGCCGATGTACATGTTCGGCGAATACATGTTCGGCTGGTGGATTATTCAGGGCTGCGCGCATTTCAGCGGGCGGCGCTGGCCGCGTCATTCGCTGCGCAAAATCGTCCCCGCACTGGCGCTGGTTTCGCTCGCGCTGCCGCAAGTGATTGGTTATCAATTCCGCTCGGTGTTCCTGATCCAGTCGCTCGTGCTGGCGTGTTGTTTCCTGATCGCAATGATCGCGTTGTCGCCCGCGTTCGGACGTATGCCATCCAGCCCGGGCCTGCTCGCGATGCGTGGCGCGCTCGTGCTGCTGAGCCTGCTGTTTCTGAGTTATCTGCCGATCTTCGGCTCGAACATGCTGCTCAACACGCCACTGCCGATGACATGGCTGCGATTGAGCTCGGCCACGCATCTGCTATTGGAATTTCTGCTCGGCTTCGGCGGTGCGGTATTGGTGCTTGAGCAAAGCAACCGCAATGTCGCCGCGCACAACAAGACGCTAGTGAATGACAACGCGCGCTATCGTGCCGATGGCGAACGCGATGCGCTGACCAACGCCTACGATCGATAAGCGTTTTCGCAACTGCTGAATACTGCGATCGACGGGCGGATGTCGGTCAAGGGCACGGTCGCGATGGTCGATATCGATGGTCTGAAACAGCTCAACGACAGCCACGGCCATGCGGCGGGAGACGACGCGCTGATCCGTGTCGCCAAAGCGGTGCAAAACGTTGCGCGCGCGGAAGACAAATTGTTCCGCTGGGGTGGCGACGAATTTGTCTTGATCGCGTTCGACCTCAAGCCAACCGAACTCTGGTCGCGACTCGGCAGCGTCAACACCGACCTGCTGAGCACCGGCAACGTGATGGTGCAGGTTTCATTCGGCATGACCGAATTTATCGATGTCAATGATCTTTTGAACGCGCTGCAACGCGCCGATCTGGCGATGTACGAGCGCCGCCGCGAATGTGCGGCGCTGCGCAGGCAGGATGCGTTCGGCAGCGATAGCGAGATGCCCATCCGCGCCAAGCACAAACACACCACCGCGGTCTCAATCGCAACTTCGATCTAACCGAAACTCAGCCGACCGACGACTGCACGCGCAAGGTCGTGCCGGCCACGCCCATCACTTCCACGGTACTGCCGGCCGGCAGATCCGGGCCTTCGACCAGCCACAACGAATCACCGACACGCGCCTTGCCACGACCGTTGACGATCGCACTGTCGAGCACATAACGCTGGCCGATCAATTGTTCGCCGCGTCGATTCAGCAGCGGCTGGTCGCTGCGCCGATCCATGTGCGGACGCACGTAGCGCCAATATCCGTAGCAACTCGCCAGCGCCAGCACGACGAACAGCAGCGCTTGTCCGAGCAGGCCGAGCGATGGCAGCAACAGTACGGCCAGCCCCACCAGCGCCGCGGCGAGGCTGATCCAGATCATGAAAAATCCGGGCGCTAGCAACTCTGCGATCAGCAATACCAGCGCGATGATCCACCACGGATAGTGGCTTACGAGATCGATCAACATGGACTCTCCTCGAATCTTGTGCGCGCGCCGATCAGGCCTGCGGCGGCGTGTTGCCGGGACGACGAACCTGCGCCGTTTCGACCTTCACTTCCTGCTGCCGTTCGATGCTGCTCTTGGCGAGCTCGGCAATGCCGGCGAGCGAGCCGAGAATGCCGGTGGCTTCCATCGGCAGCAGCATGATTTTCTGATTCGGTGCGCCGACCATCGCTTTCAACGCGTCGATATACTTGGTCGCGACGAAATAATTGATTGCGTTGATGTCGCCCTTGCGGATTGCCTCGGACACCATGGTCGTGGCTTTCGCTTCGGCTTCGGCCAGACGCTCGCGCGCTTCGGCATCGCGGAACGAAGCTTCGCGTTTGCCTTCGGCCGATAGAATCTGCGCCTGCTTGTCGCCTTCAGCCTTGAGCACGGCGGCCTGGCGAAAACCTTCGGCTTCGAGAATATTCGCGCGCTTCAAACGCTCGGCCTTCATCTGCTGCGCCATCGCATCAACCAGATCGCGCGGTGGCGTGATGTCCTTGATCTCGATGCGATTGCATTTAAGTCCCCACGGATGCGTCGCTTCATCAACCACGCGCAACAATTGCGCGTTGATTACATCGCGTTTGGACAACGATTCATCGAGATCCATCGCGCCGAGGACGGTGCGGATATTGGTCATCACCAGCGCCAGAATCGCCTGCTCGAGATTGGAGACTTCGTAGGCAGCTTTCGCCGCATCGAGCACCTGATAAAACACCACGCCATCAACCGTGACTACGGCGTTGTCGCGCGTGATCACGTCCTGGCTCGGCACGCTCAGCACCTGCTCCATCATGTTGATCTTGCGGCCAATGCCCTGCATCACCGGTACCAGCAGCGCGAGGCCGGGCGACAACGTGTGTGTGTAGCGACCGAACTGTTCGACGGTCCATTCAAAACCCTGGGGCACGATGCGCACGGCCTTGAACAATATGACGATGGCAGCAACGATCAACAGCAGCGAAATAATCTGGCTCATGGTGAATCTCCGTGATCGATAAGATGTGAGCGGGTTATTCGCACCGAGTATACGTGGGAATTTTTTCAGGCATCGTTTTTGTTCGGCAACGTGATGCTGACCGTCAAGCCGCCACCATCGCGATTGCTCAGCGAAATCCGTCCGCCATGGGCTTCGGCGATTTCGCGCGCGAGCGCCAGGCCCAGACCGGTACCGCTGCGTTTGGTCGAATAAAACGGCACCAGCGCGTTCGCCAAAACCTGTTCGTTCATGCCGCTGCCGCGGTCGCGCATTTCGATGCGTACTTCGTGGCCGCGATCCAGCAGTTCGAGTTGCACGTCGTCAGCGGGCGAACCGGACTCGTGCGCATTCTTCAGCACGTTGATGAGTACCTGTTCGATCTGCGCACGATCAAACCAGCCATCGCTTGGCGGCAACGTGCCGACATGTTGAAAGCGATGCTGGCGCGCGAGTCCGTCGATGAAAGGCGACCACGCAACAGCGCTCAGGCGTGGCTGCGGCAGCTTGGCAAACTCGGCATAACCGCGGATAAAACTGTCGAGATGGCGCGTGCGTTCTTCGATCGTATCGAACACCAGCGTCAGGCGCGTGAGATCGCCTTTGCGCGCGAGTTCGCGTCCGGAATGCGCGAGCGAGGAAATCGGTGCAAGCGAATTATTCAGCTCGTGACTGATCACGCGTATGACTTTTTTCCAGGTCTGCACTTCCTGCCGCGACAGCTCGCGCGTGAGACGCTTGAGCAGGTACAGCGTGTGCTGCTGGCCTTGCAGACGAAACGCGCGTTGCGACAGATGGAAGGTTTCTTCCTCACCGTTCAAGGTCACGGTGAAGAGGTCATCCTGCCCACTCGCGAGGCGCTCGGCGAGGATCGCTGGCGACTCGGCAATCACCTGTGCGAAACTCAAGCCGCTGAGCGCGCGCCCGCTGTTCAATAATTGTCGCGCGGCGATATTGGCGTAAACGATATGATCCGCGTTGTCGGTCAGCAACATTGCCGTCGGTGAATTTTGCACAACCGTATCGAGCAGCAATTCGCGCTGAAAAAGATTCTGTCGCTGATCGCGCAATACGCGCCCGAGTTCGTTGTGCGCGTGTACCAGCTCGCCGAATTCATCGCGACGTTCAGTGCCGATCGAAAAACTAAAATCGCCATCGCGAAACGCCACCACGCTGCCGCTCAACGCACGCAGTAAACGCGCCACCGGCAACGCTACCAAGCCGCCGAGCCACAGCAAAAATGGCAACATCACGATCAGTGCGAGTGACACCGACAGCAGTGCCATGTCGAACCATCGCGCAAGCGCGGTTGCGATCAACGCCCCGAACAGGGCGCAACCGGCGAACAACAAAATGAGTTTGCCTTGCAGCGAAAACAGGCGCATGCGGCTAGGCTACATCAGGCGATGGGAATTGTGGGAAACGATCAGATATCGTCAAACTGCACGTCATTCCAGCGCAGGCTGGAATGACGTGCAAGAGTCGCGCTGTAATGACAGGCAAGCGCTGCGCGGGATCGACGCGCGGATTTTTACAATACGTCGGCGGAAACTCCGAGTTTTTCAAGGCGCCGATACAAGGCTTGCCGACTCAGGCCGAGTTCTGCGGCAGCTTGGCTGATCACACCGCGCGCCCGCTTCAATGCCTGCTCGATCGCATCGCGATCCGGCTCGCTGTCGGCGATCACACGCGCCGGCGCAAAACGTGGCGCAAGACCAAGATCGGCCGGCGTAATCACACCATCACGGCACAACAATTGCGCACGCTGGATCGCGTTCTTGAGTTCGCGCACATTGCCGGGCCATGCATGATCGAGCAAGGCTTGTCGTGCTTCGCTGCTGAGCACCGCGGCGCCGTCGAGAAAGTGTTCGGCGAGCGGCAAAATGTCGTCGCTGCGTGTTGCCAGCGGCGGCAGATTCAGTTCGATCACGTTGAGTCGATAGAACAGATCCTCGCGGAATTTTCCATCGCGGATCATGCTCGCAAGATCGGCATTGGTCGCGCTGATCACGCGCACTTTTACCGTACGCGTCTTGCTCGAACCGAGCCGTTCGAACTGGCCGGTTTCGAGGATGCGCAGCAGTTTCATCTGGCCGGACAACGGCAGGTTGCCGATTTCGTCGAGGAATAACGTGCCGCCATCTGCCGCCTCGAAACGGCCTTCGCGGGCTTTCACCGCGCCAGTGAATGCGCCGGATTCGGCACCAAACAATTCGGCCTCGATCAATTCCGACGGCAGCGCGCCACAGTTGACGGTGATGAACGGACCTGCCTTGGCTGCGGAGTTGGCCTGGATGATTTCGGCAATGCGCTCCTTGCCCGCGCCGTTCGGCCCGGTGATCAACACCGGCACGTCGGCACGCGCGACCTGACACGCAAGCTGGATCAGTCTTTCCATCGCGCTGGAACCGAACACGATGCCGCGCAGATCGTATTTCTGATTGAGCTGGCTGCGGGTTTGTTTGCGCTCCTGGCGCAGCCGCGACACTTCGCGCGTGCTCTCGGAAAGTTCGAGCAGGTTCTCCACCGACGCCTGCAGTTTGCGATCGTCCCACGGTTTGCCGAGATAGTCCGCCGCACCGGCCTTGACCAGCTCGACCGCGGTCTGCAGGTTGGTCCAGCCCGTGAGCAACACGATCGGCAAATCGGGATGTTGCGCGCGGATCGCGCGGAACAAGGCCACGCCTTCTTCGCCCGAGGTGGTATCGGCGTGGAAGTTCATGTCCTGCACGATCAGATCGACACGCTCGCGCGCGAGCATCGCCAGACCTTGTTCCGGCGAGATCGCATTGAGGGTGCGGATTTCGCTCAGCGAAAACAAAATGTCGAGCGCGGTTCCCACCGCAGGATTGTCGTCGATCACCAGAACGGTGCGCATGGTTTCATTGATTCGTCGACGCATGACTGATCAGATGCAGGCATGCGAAAAAAGGTTGCAGATGCCGACTGGATTTTTGTCAGCGCGCCAAGGAGTCTCTGAACAAGTCGTCATCCCAGCGAAGGCTGGGATCCAGTTCTCGTGCAACGTGTTGAAGAACTGGATCCCAGCCTTCGCTGGAATGACGAGCAAAAGCTAGTTCTGATCTTCCCTAAAATGAGTCCAGCATAAAGTGAAACACGCCTCGCCCCATTGCTCAAGCGCTGCGTGTCGCCACCGCCGGCGGCACACTCGCCGCTCGTCGTGCCGGCGGCAGCACCGCCGCCTGGCCGAGCAGCAAAATGATCACCGCGCCCATCGGCAAATACCACCACGTCAGCCGCGTCAGCTCGAAATTGTTGACCATCCACAGATTCAACCCCAGCGCCAGCACCACACCGAGCACGCTGCCGAGCAACGTAATCAGCAGATTTTCGGTGAGGAAATAACTCACGATATTCATCCGCGTTGCCCCGAGCGCGCGACGCGTGCCGATCTGTTTGCGACGTTGCGTTACCCAGAAGCTCGCGAGTCCGACAATGCCGAGTGCAGTGATGATCAGCAGCGAGCCACAGACGATGCTGAGCAATATCGCCATCGCGCGATCACCACGATACGCCTTGGCGCGAACCTCGCTCATCGGTCGCACCGCGCCGATCACCCGCAGCGGATTGATCGCGAGCAGCTTGGCTTCGGCGGCCTTCATCGTGCTTTCGAGTTCACCGG
>JAYVTP010000380.1:0-3094 GCA_043788685.1 Pseudolysobacter sp.
GGATTCTGTGTATTGCAAGCGACCAGCGCACGCAGGTGCGCGAGCGTGGCGGCTAGTTGATCAGTCATGCGGAACGTCCCGATTGACCTCGGCCCACAAAGTCGAGCTTTGGCCGTATAAGCGGATAAACCCTTCGGCCTCGGCCACGCCCCAATCGGCGGCCTGCGCATACGTTGCCTTGGCGGTTTGCAGCAAATGCGGCGACTGCACGGCAATCGCATCGACCTGCGCACCGCGCGTTTCCAGTGTGACCAAGCCGTTGACCATGCGCTGACTCGATGCGAGATACGCTTCCAGATCGTGTTTGAGCGGATCGCAGAAAAATCCTTCGTAGACCAGCTCGGCCCACTTGCGCCCGACCTCGGGCTTGAAGCGATTCTGCGACTTGGTAAGCACGGCTTCTTCGAGCGCGCGATGCGCGACATGCAGCGCGGTCAACGCCGGCGCCTCGAACAAAATGCGACCTTTCAAGCCGATCGTGGTATCGCCGGTGTACAAGCCGCGGCCGACGCCGTAACGCGCGAATTCGCGATTCAAGGTCGTCAGGATTTCCGCGCCCGACGTCGGCTTGCCGTTCAAGGCGATGGCGATACCGTGCTTGAATTCGATCTCGACCTGCAACGCTTCTTTCGGCCAATCCGCCGGTTTCGCGCACCAGCCTTCGACACCGCTGCCGGGCGCTTCCCAGCGATCAATCTCGCCGCCGGACATGGTCACACCGAGCACGTTTTCATTGATCGAGTAAATCTTGACCTTGGCACGCACGGCGTAGCCGCGTTCTTCGAGATAGGCTTGTTCCCATGCGCGAACTTCTTTCACATCACGCTGGATTTCGCGGATCGGCGCGATGATTTCGTAGTCGCCAAGCGCCTTCACCGTGAGATCGAATCGCACCTGATCGTTGCCCATGCCGGTGCAGCCGTGCGCGAAATATTTCGTGCCGAGTTCGTCGCAACGTTTCAGTGATTCCTTGACGATCAGATAACGATCGGACACCAGCAACGGATACTGGCCCTGATAGAACTCGCCGGCCCAGATCAGCGGTCGAACGAACTCATCCCAGATTGCCTGGCCGGCATCGACGGTGCGATGTGAGGCAACGCCGAGTTCATGCGCACGCGCTTCGATGTAGGCGCGCTCTTCCGCCGATACACCGCCGGTGTCGGCGAACATCGTATGGACGCGGTAGCCGCGTTCGATCAGCCACGGCACGCAGAAGCTGGTGTCGAGGCCGCCGGAAAAGGCGAGGACGATATCTTTGGCAGAGGACATGCGTGATTCCTGTTTTCAGATCGGGAATAAGGAAAAATGTTTGGAATGAATAACAAGATCGGGATTTGCACGCGACGCGCAGATTGCGCTATCGAACCATCAACCGCGCCATCACCGCCTTCTGCACATGCAGGCGATTTTCGGCCTCATCGATCGCGATGCAACGCGGTGAGTCCATCACCGCATCGGTGGCCTTGATATTGCGGCGTAGCGGCAGGCAATGGCTGAAAACGGCGTTGTCGGTAAGCGCCATCTTGGCTTCATCGACCATGAAATGCCGGTGTGCTTCGCGGATCGGTTTTTCCTGTTCCCAGCGACCGAAATATGGCAACGCGCCCCAGCTTTTGGCGTAGATCACATGCGCGTCGCGATAGCCCGATTCGACATCGTGGCTGATCGTCAACGAGCCACCGTTTTCGGCAGCATTCTGTTTGGCAAACGCCATGTAGCGCGGATCGAGCGCGTATTCCGGCGTCGGGCAGAGCAAGGTTACATCCATGCCGAAACGCGTCGCGATCATCAGCGCCGAATTTGCCACGGCGGTATTCAGCGGCTGCGGATGGTAGGTCCAGGTCAGCACGTATTTGCGATATTTCAACTCACCGAGATGCTCCTGCAGCGCGAGGATATGCGCGAGTTCCTGGCACGGATGAGTGATCGTTTCGAGATTGATGATCGGCACGGTGGCGTACTTCGCAAAACTCTTGAGCACCCGATCTTCGCGATCTACCGCCCACTGCTGGAACTTCGGAAATGCGCGCACACCGATCATGTCGACATAGCGCGACAACACGCGCGCGACTTCGGCGATGTGCTCCTCGGCCTCGCCATCCATCACCGTGCCGACGTCGAACTCGATACCCCACGCATCCTTGCCCGGCTGCAACACTACCGCGTGCCCGCCGAGCTGCTGCGCACCGAGTTCAAAACTAGTGCGTGTGCGCATCGATGGATTGAAGAACAGCAACGCAATACTGCGGCCTTCGAGTTCGCGGCCGAACTTGTTACGCTTGAACTCGGCGGCCTGCAGCAGCAGCGCATCGAGCTCGCTGCGAGTCCAGTCCTGGGTATTGAGAAAGTGGCGAATGGTCATAGCTATGGTTTCCGCAGGCAAAAATTCCGAAGGCTGAAACGCAAAAAACCCAGCACAAAGGCTGGGTTTTTATCGAGACAAAATGATGACGTCCGAGTTACCCAGCGATCAGCAGAGTAGCGGTCGACGGGCACGCGATGTCATGCCGGCGGCCATGTAGGCGCTGGTCAAACAACCGGTGGTGGTAGGAATCAGGTTCACACCGTAATCATGACCGGAGTTATTGCGCGATGCAACATCGGCGCTTGTGAAAGTTGCGAAACACGCGATTTGACCGGCGACTATTCCGCCGGCAAAACGCTCACGCGAACGCGCATGCGATCACCCGGATCGTAACTCACGCGTGACATGTAGACCTCGCCGCGATAGCGATATTCCACATCGTAGGCAATGACTCGCTGATCAGGAATACTGTCATCGGGAACCTGGATGCAGTGCGTTTCGGTGGTGCTGTACGAGCTATCATCGGCGCCGCGCGATACGCCGTTGCCGACCGCGCCGCCAACTACCGCACCGGCCACGGTTGCTGCCCTGCGGCCATCACCCTTGCCTACAGTGTGACCGAGCACGCCACCGATAACGGCACCGAGCACAGTGCCGCCCGCATTGTTCGAACGGCGTTCGGAGTGTTGCACCGGGACTTCATCGCACTCCTCGTGCATACCTTGGCCACGCACGGATTCGTGCACCGGATCAACGCGCAATACATCCGCCCAGCCGAAGTGCACC
>JAYVTP010000381.1:0-5698 GCA_043788685.1 Pseudolysobacter sp.
ACGCCTCGGGCGCCTTGCGCTATCGCAGGAGAAGCCGCTATCCGCAGCAAACAGAAAGCAACCTCGCTGGTAATCGCCCACTTGGCGGGCGTCTCGCAACCGACTGTCTCGCGCGCGCTGCGCGGCAGCCCGATGGTGAACGAAACCACGCGCTTGCGCATCCTCAAAATCGCGCGCGAACTCAATTATCAGGTCGACAAGAACGCCTCCAGCCTGCGCAGCAAATCCAGCGGCACCCTGGCGCTGTTATTCTTCGAGGATCCGGCCCCGGATGACTCGCTGATCAACCCGTTTTTTGTCTCGATGCTGGCATCGATCACACGCGCGTGTGCTCAGCGCGGCTACGATCTGCTGATCTCATTCCAGCAGCCGGCGAATGAAGACTGGCAAGCCGGGTTCGAAGACAGCAACAAGGCCGACGGCATAATTCTGCTTGGTTACGGCGATTATCTGGACTATCGCGCGCGCCTCGAATTTCTGATTGCGCGCGGCATGCATTTTGTCTGCTGGGGTGCGGTGCGACCCGATCAGCCCGAAGTCTCGGTGAGTTGCGACAATTACCGCGGCGGTTACGCCATCACCCGGCATCTGCTCGAACGTGGCGCCCGGCATATCGCCTTTCTCGGTGATGCCTCCAATCACTGCCCGGAATTTCTCGAACGCCATCGCGGTTACAGCGACGCGATCAAGGCGAGTCGCCTGCGCGTCAATGCGCGGTTGCAGATCGACGCCATTTCTTCCGAGCAATCCGGCTTTGATGCGACCGTGGTTTTGCTCGAACGCAAGCTGCCTTTCGACGCCATCTGCGCTGCCAGTGACCTCATCGCGATTGGCGCAATGAAGGCACTACAGGCACACGGACTGCGCGTGCCGGCGGATGTTCTGGTGAGTGGTTTCGACGATATTCCGCTGGCGGGATTCGTCAATCCCAGTCTGACCACGGTGCAGCAGGACACCAAGGCTGCCGGCGCGATTCTGGTGGAAACTTTGCTCAAGCTGATTCGCAACGAACCCGTCGAAAGTCAGGTAATTCCGGTGTCGCTGATGCTACGCGGCTCGACCCGGCGCGACTGAGCAATGCGGATACCACGGTGGTCAGTTGCGGCGTGCTTTGTTGAAAATCCACGCGTTGCTCGACGACGTGGCAAACAGGCTGGTCACGCAACAATGAGACAAACTATACATTTACCTTTGTTGTGGCTGGTGCTGTTGTGCGCGCCGTATGCCGTCGCTGCAGATCTGCGGCAGGCAACCCCCAAACGGCTCGGCAGCGCATCGGCGAACGTGCATGTATTACCAATACCGTTCATGATTGCAGGCCTTGATCGCCAACGCAGTATTCGCATTTACCTGCCGCCGGGCTACGCGCAAACAAACAAGCATTACCCGGTGTTGTACATGCACGACGCGCAAAATCTGTTCGATGATGCGACCGCTTTTTCGGGCGAATGGAACGTCGACGAGGCGCTCGATGCGCTGGCGAAATCGCGCGGACTCGAACTGATCGTGGTCGGCATCGACAATGGCGGCGAACACCGCCTGCATGAGCTCAGCGCTTGGGATAATCCGAAGTATGGCAAGGGCGAAGGCAAGCAATACACCGCCTTCATCGTCGAAGTACTCAAGCCATATATCGATGCGCACTACCGCAGCAAACCCGACCGCAGCAATACCGCCATCATGGGCAGTTCGCTCGGCGGGCTGATCTCGCATTACGCGATTTTTCAGTATCCCGAGGTGTTCGGCAAAGCCGGAATTTTTTCACCGTCCTACTGGTTCGCGCCGGAAGTTTTTGCTTTCAGCGCGGTACGGCCGCTGCCACTGGATGCGAGAGTATACTTTTACGCCGGTGGCAAGGAAGGCGACGAAATGCTGCCAGAGTTCAACCGCATGATCGCCTTGCTACAGCCACCCGTACAGCGCCACGCAACATTTTTCATCAGCATCAATCCTGTTGCGCAACACAATGAAGCGGCCTGGCGCGCGGAGTTTCCGCAGGCCGTGAGCTGGCTGTTCTTGATCAATTCGGACGATATGCATCGCGGAAATTAACCACATCCGCTGAGCCGCATTCTCATCCCGTCGCTGCGCAACGGCGCTCGCATCATAGCTGTTGCGGCAATGCCCGAGCATCTCGAAATTATGTTCATGCCGAACGCGGCACAAAAAAAAGGCCCGGGTGGATCGCGTCCGCCCGGGCCTTTTTATGCTTGCTGGAAACTCAGAACTTGTAGTTGGCACCCAGCAGCACTGAACGACCGTACTTGATGTACTCAAGCGGGCGGTCCTTGGTGCCAGCATAGGTCTGGAACGCAGTATTGGTGAGGTTATTCGCCTGCAGCAACAGGCTCAGACCTTCGAAACGACCTTCTTGGAAGTTGTAGCTGATTTGTGCGTCGGTGATGTCTTCACCCACCACATAACGCACGGTACGGTTGCCGTTGAAGTTGCCGATTTCGCCGATGAAATCGGAGCGCTTGCGATTGCTCAGACGCGCCTCGAAACCATGGCTCTCGTAATACACGGTCAGGTTGGTGACGTGCTTCGACAACCCCGGCAGCGTGATGTTGGCCGAACCCACGGCGCTGACACTGCCGCCATCGGGCTTGATCGAGATATTACTGCTCGTCAGGCTGGTACTTGCCGTGACGCCAAACCCGTCGAGCACCGGCGTCACCAGATTGAACGGTAACGAGACGGTGAATTCGAGACCCGACAGTCGACCGCCATTGCCGTTGTAAGCGGTGCTGTACTGACCGAAATTGGTGGTGGCGACGGTCCCCGGGGTGAAGGCGGAGAAGTCGCGAGTTCTGCTGTCCTCGTAGATGTAGGTTTTAAGATCTTTGTAGAAACCGGCCACCGATACATACGCCTTGGTGCCGAAGTATTTCTCGTAGGAAAGATCAAGAGCGTTGGCGCGCCACGGATCAAGCTTCGGGTTGCCGCCGCTGGCGCCGGGCACGCCGGTGGCGGTATTCACGCCGAAGTCGAGCGAGGCGCGCAACTGATCCACACGTGGGCGAGCAACCTGCTGCGCGGCGGCAAAACGGACGGTCTGGTCGTTGCCCAGATCGAAGGCAAGATTCAAGCTCGGCAGGGCGTCGGTGTATTTCTTGCCGTCCTCGACCGCCTTGACATTCTGGCCTGGAGGCGCGGAATCACCCCAGTAGTTGGCAGTCGATGACTGATCGACGTGTTGGATCTGCACGCCCACGTTACCGCGCACGCCGACTTCGCCCCATTGCGCGTTGATGTTGGCTTTGGCGAAAGCGGTGCTGATCGTTTCATACACATTCCACGCCTTCGCGATGAGGTAGGGCGCAGAGGTTTCGCTCGGGTTGTAGGTCATGTATCTGGCCACCGCGGCAGGCACATTCCAGGCCGGAATCGAACCCAGATTGGAACCGGCGAAACTCAGATCGACCGGCGAGTACTGCAGGTCGGAGCCGATGATCGTGTCCCCCTGCGCACCCAGATTGATATTGCCCTCAGGCTGGTGTTTCTGCTTCGAGCGGTCGGCGTAGTTGATGCCTGCATCGATATCGGAAAACACGCTGCCAAACGCATCCGGCACAGGAATTTTCGCCGTCAACTTGAAACTCTTGAGTTCGTCTTCGACCCTGGGCGAGCGGCCATAACCGGAGCCGTAAATGCTGTTACGCAGAAACAGCTTGGTCGGATCCGAGTAGTTCAAGCCCGGATTCAAGGTCTGGAAAGCACCGGTCGGGAAACGTAGCGTGATGGTGTCGAGCTGCTTGGATGGCTCAAGCTGAGTGTTGTTCTCAAGCGCGACCTCTTCACGCGTCGCCTTTGAATAACTGGCGTCCGCCACCATCGCGATGGGTCCGAGCTTGAACGCGTTGTTCCAGCCAATCGCGTCGATCTTGTCGTTGCGCTTGTTGTACTCGCCGCGCACCAGCGGGTAGACGTTACTCAACACGCCACCCGTCAAGGTGTTGTTGCCATTGACCGCCGGCGAAGTCCAGTTGCAGGCAGGCTGGCAAGGATAGTCGCCGTTGTAATACAGGTTCGCTTCAAACTGGTTGGCAGTGTCGATCTGGCTGGATTTGGAGGCGAACAAATCGAGCGTGCTAACCCAGTCATCCGACGCTTTCCACTCGATCGTTGCCATCAGGCCATCACGTTTGGTGACACCGGTTCGGCGCAATGCCTTGATGCCGTCAGTCAGATAAACACCGGTCGGCACGCCAGGCCGATGGTTATCGACCGCCGGATTGGCAAACCAGGGCTCATAAGTGCCGGTCTGTTCTTCTGCCACCGGTGTTTCCTGGTGCGCATACCCAAGGGCGATACCCAAGGTGTGATCGGCAAATTGATCGATGAAGCTGGCGCTGATTCGATTGCCGTTGGCCGAGGCATTGGCTGCCGAACCCAATGAGTTTTCCGATGCGCGCGCATTCAGCACCACGACCGGCTTGCTGAAGCTCAGCGGGCGCACGGTCTGCAAGTCCAGCGTGCCCGACAGACCTTGTCCAATGAGGCCGGCATCCGGCGTCTTGTAGACCAGCACGCCGCTGAACAATTCCGATGGATATTGGTCGTACTCGACACTGCGATTATCACCGGTGCTGACCTGCTCACGACCGTTCAGCAGGGTCGTCGAGAAGTCCGGTGACAAGCCGCGAACGCTGATCACCTGGGCGCGACCGGCGACACGCTGCGCGGCCAAGCCAGGCAGGCGCGCGATCGATTCGGCGATGCTGCTATCGGGCAGTTTGCCGATGTCTTCGGCCGAGACCGCTTCGACAATCGAGTCGGAGTTTTTCTTGACCGAGATCGCATCCTCGATACCGCGCCGAATACCACTAACATTGACCGTTTCGAGCTCGGTGGCCTCGCGTTCGGCTTCCGCCTTTTCCTTGTCGGCTCTGGCTTTAGCCTTAGCCTTGGCGTCATCCTTGACCAGATCCTGATTATCGACCGCGGCATCGGGCTGCGCCGGTGCGGCGTTCTGCGTGTATCCCGCAACTGCGCTATCGGCGGTGATATCGACGGCACAGGCGGCACCCGCACAACTGGCCAGAATGGACGCGACAGTTAGCGCCAGCAAATTAGGCTTGAGCATTTTTACCCTCCCCGGGTGTGAATTACAGCGAACGTTTGCGCGCTTTATATTTTTTTGCGTGCGTGTTTTTTGTGTGGATCGGATGGCGCGCATCACACGACAATTCGATTGAATAGCAGCCTAGACGCATGCCGATATGTAAACAATCCGTTGCATACGTATTCATTTGTAATTTCGCCACCGAAAGTCGGACTCTTGTCCACGCAGCTCCTCTGGATGAATACGTATGCAACCGAATAGTGAAACGCGTATTGAGCGTGATGCGTATCGCGAACACGCGCGGCTACGTGTTCTGATCACCATCCTGCTGATCGGTTGGATGCCAGCCACATTTGCGGCGTGGCAGACCCTCGGCGCGGTCACGCAGATGACTGCGAGTACCGACAGCGTGGAACTTTCGACCCAGAGCGGGGCGCATGTCCAGATCAACTTTGTCAGCTCGGATGTGCTGCGCATCCGCATGAATCCGCATGGCGTTTTTGCCCCGGATTTTTCCTACGGACTCGCACACGCGACACCCGTTTCGATCCCACTGAAAATCAATGCGGAACCATCTGGCGAGCTGCTCACTATCCGCACGACCGGTGTCGATGGCTTGCGCGTGATCGTGCG
>JAYVTP010000382.1:0-5725 GCA_043788685.1 Pseudolysobacter sp.
GAAGGTCGGGATGATTTCCGAGACGATGCCGAACGCCGGCAGGATCATGATGTAGACCTCGGGATGGCCGAAGAACCAGAAGATGTGCTGGAACATCACTGGATCACCACCGCCGGCGGCATTAAAAAAGCTTGTACCGAAAAATTTATCAGTCAGCAGCATCGTCACTGCGCCCGCGAGCACTGGCATCACCGCGATCAGCAGGAACGCGGTGATCAGCCACGACCACACGAACATCGGCATCTTCAGCAGATCCATGCCCGGTGCGCGCATGTTGAGGATCGTCGCGATGATGTTGATCGCGCCCATGATCGAACTGATGCCCATCATGTGGATGGCAAAAATCATGAACGCTGTGCTCGCGCCGCCTTGCAAGGCGAGTGGCGGATACATCGTCCAGCCGCCGGCCGGTGCACCACCCGGCATGAAGAACGTGCCGAGCAACAAGGTAAACGCAAACGGCATGATCCAGAACGACCAGTTGTTCATGCGTGGCAGCGCCATGTCGGGCGCGCCGACCATCAGCGGGATCATCCAGTTGGCGAGACCGACGAACGCCGGCATGACCGCACCGAAGATCATCACCAGCGCATGCACCGTGGTCATCTGGTTGAAGAAATACGGTTGCACCAGTTGCAGACCAGGCTTGAACAACTCGGCGCGGATCACCATCGCCATGCTGCCGCCGATGAAGAACATCACCAGCGCGAATACCAGGTACAACGTACCGATATCCTTGTGATTGGTGCTCATGAACCAGCGCGCGAAAAAACCCGCCGGCGCGTGGTGCTCGTGGTCGTCGTGATGATCGTCGTGCGAAGCTGCGTGGGTAGCCATAACCGTGTGCCTCTAAAAATCGAATCTGTTGTTGATATGTGTGCTGATCGAAACCGGATTAACCGTGATTGTAGTTTTCCGGCGTGCTGGCAGCGACAGCGGCTGGCGCTGCAGGAGCGGCTGCAGCCTTGTCCGCGGCTTGCTGTTCGGCCAGCCATTTCTCGAACTCGGCCTTGGGTACGGCCTTCACCACGATCGGCATGAAACCATGATCCTGACCGCACAATTCGGCGCACTGGCCGCGATAAATGCCGGGTTCGTGGATGTTGGTCCAAGCGTCGTTGATGATGCCGGGGATCGCATCGGACTTCCAACCGAGCGCTGGCACCCACCAGGAGTGGATCACATCGTCAGCGGTAACTACAAAACGAATCTTGACGTCGGTAGGTACGACCAGCGGCTTGTCAACGTTCAGCAAATAGGTATTCTCATCGCCAGTCATGACTTTGGCCGGATCAAGACCGGAGCCGAGCTGACGCGTGCGATCGCTCAGGCCGTCGAGCTTCGACAGGAAATGAATGCCCGGATTGGCACCGTTGTAGTCGACGTAGTCATAACGCCATTTCCACTGATAACCAGTGACCTTAATGGTCATCGGCGAATCGTTGGTATAGGCCATGTTGACCAGCACATTAGTGGCCGGTAGCGCCATGCTAATAAGGATCAGGATCGGCGTCACCGTCCAGATGATCTCGGCCTTGGTGTTGTGACTCCAGGTAGCAGAGACGGCGCCCTTGGATTTGCGGAATTTGAACATCGCATAGATCATCGCGCCGAACACGACCACACCGATCGCGCAGCAGACGAGGAATACCATCATGTGCATGCGATAAACCTCGTGCGAAATTTCAGTCGCACCTTCGGTCATGTTGAGCTGCCACGGCTGCGGACCAGCAGCGAAAACCAGATTGCTGAGTGTGAGCAGCACCGCACTCACACCCCATTGCGACATCGAAGCAGATTTCATTGCCATCACCGTCTTAATCAAATTATCCGTCAGCCGACAGCAACCGAAGTCGCGCCTGCCAGCAATTTCGTCAGGCGTAGTGCAAGCGCCTTGCGCTCGTCATCCGCTAGAAACGCACCAATCTCTACCCTGCGTCCATGCGACTCCAGCAACAATCGCGATGGACTGTTACGTCGCTCGCCCGCCAGCAAATTCACCCGCAACCAATGTGGGTTGAAGCGTGCCAGCGGAACCAGGGTGCCGATGCGTGTAACTTCCATCACATCCGCGCTCAGGCTGATCACTTCACCACCCGCGCTCCGCTGCCACACCAGTCGCAAACAATAGCTCACCAGCGCAGCATCGAGTGACGCAAATATCGGGGCGAAAACATTGCCCTCGAACGCACTGTAGGTGGCAACCACCAACATCACTGAGGTTTGCAAAGCGGCAAACCAGAACATGCCATTACGCGTCAACGAGCGATTTGGCAAAACCACCAGTGCTACCTCGGTGCCCGCAGTCGCAGCGGAAGTCTGCTCGATCATCGTCATGGCACAACATATAGCCTGTCAATCATAGTGTTTTCGTGTGGGCGCGGGCAAGTTCTACTCGCCGTTACTTTTGTCGAGTGCGGCGAAACCTGCCGCTGCGGACAACCTGCGCAAACTCGATGCCGAGCATCAGCTCACGCACTATAAACCTACGCCGAAATTTATAGCATCGGATGCTTGGAGATTGCTATAGAAATGCTGGCGACCGTGGCTATTGGCGGGCACCGCCGCAATCACTACACTAGATCGCTTCGCGTCACGGACCGGCACCCTCGCCAGCCCGCTGTTACGCGCTTTCGAGCATTGCCGAGGCTCTCGTGAATCCCAGTATCATCGCCCCTGAACTTCCGCCTGCGCCGGATAACATCACCGCGCACATGACTGCGGCATATTGTCGCAACGAGACAGAAATCGTCAACGGGCTGCTGACACAGACCAGTCTGCCCGCGCCGGAGCGCGAACTCGTGCTCGCCCGCGCTACCGAACTGGTCGCCCGCGTGCGCGCCAAAGCCGACCAGCAGAGCGCGGTCGAATCGTTCATGCGCGAATACGATCTTTCCAGCGAGGAAGGCGTGCTGCTGATGTGCGTGGCCGAGGCGCTGCTGCGCATTCCGGACAAGGCCACCGCCGACAAACTGATCTCCGACAAACTTGGCGATGCCGACTGGGAATCGCATCTGGGCAAAAGTTCGTCGTTGTTCGTCAATGCCTCGACTTGGGGTTTGATGCTGACCGGCAAACTGGTCTCGCTCGGCGACGAAACCCAGCGCAACTTTACCGGCGCGCTGAAACGTCTGGTCGCGCGCAGCGGCGAGCCGGTTGTGCGCCTCGCGGTGCGTCAGGCGATGCGCATCATGGGCCACCAGTTCGTGATGGGCCGCACTATCGAAGAAGCCTTGACGCGCTCGCGCGACAAGGACAATCGCGCTTATCGTTATTCGTTCGACATGCTCGGCGAAGCGGCGCTCACCGCGCCCGATGCCGAGCGCTATTTCAAGGCCTACAAAGATGCGATCAACGCGATCGGCGCACGTGGCCCATATGCCAGCGTGATCGATGCGCCGAGCATTTCGGTCAAGCTTTCCGCATTGCATCCGCGTTACGAAGTCGCCAAGCGCGCGCGCGTATTGGCCGAACTCACGCCGAAAATTCTCGAACTCGCGCAGCTCGCGATGCAGCGTGGCATCGGCATGACCGTGGATGCCGAAGAAGCCGACCGCCTCGAACTCTCGCTGGAAATCCTCGCCGACGTTTTTGCACATCCGTCGCTGGCCGGCTGGAACGGTTTCGGCCTCGCGGTGCAGGCGTATCAGAAACGCGCAATGTTCGTGGTCGACTGGCTCGCCGCGCACGCGCAGAAAACCGGACGACGCTGGTGCACGCGGCTGGTCAAGGGCGCTTACTGGGATTCCGAAGTCAAACGCGCGCAAGTCGATGGCCACAGCGACTATCCGGTGTTCACGCGCAAGCCGAATACCGACGTCAGTTACCTCGCCTGTGCGCGACGACTGTTCGATTACGGCGAGCTGTTTTATCCGCAGTTCGCCACGCATAACGCGCACACGATCGCGGCGATTCATCATTACGCGAAAGGTCGGCCATTCGAGTTCCAGCGACTGCATGGCATGGGCGCGGATTTGTACGATGAAGTGGTCGGCGAGAAACACCTGAACATCCCGTGTCGCGTCTACGCGCCGGTCGGCAGCCACGAAGATCTGCTGCCGTATCTCGTGCGTCGCCTGCTCGAAAACGGCGCCAACACATCGTTCGTCAATCGCATCGTTGATGAAAACACACCAATCCGCGACCTCGTTGCCGATCCGTGCGAAGTCGTGCGCGGCTTTGAATCAAAAGCGCACCCGCGCATCCCGCAACCGATCAACCTGTACGGCGAATCCCGGAAAAATTCCATGGGCATCAATCTGGCCAACGACAACGAACTCAAATCCCTCAGCGACGCGGTTAATGCCGCGATCAAACCTTGGCGTGCAACGCCGTTGGTTCCCGGCGCAAAATCCACTGCGGCGAGCATCGCCGTGACCGATCCGTCCGATCGCCGTCGCGTCGTTGGCGAATGGCAGCCGGCCGCTAGCGCTACGGTCGAACAAGCGCTGGTGAACGCGGTTGCGGCGCAGCCGGAGTGGGATCGTCTGCCCGCCGCATCGCGCGCGAAGATTCTCGAGCATGGCGCCGACCTGCTCGAAGCCAACCGCGCCGAACTGATCGCGTTGTGCGTGCGCGAAGCCGGCAAGACGATTCCCGATGCGGTCGCCGAAGTGCGCGAGGCGGTGGATTTTTATCGCTACTACGCCGCGCAGGCGCGCAAGCTGTTGGCGCAGCCCGAAATCTTGCCCGGTCCGACCGGCGAATCGAACCAGTTATTCCTGCACGGGCGCGGCGTGTTTGTCTGCATCAGTCCGTGGAATTTTCCGCTGGCGATTTTTGCCGGGCAAATCGCCGCCGCGCTCGCCGCCGGCAATAGCGTGATCGCCAAACCTGCCGAGCAGACCAATCTGATCGCGTTCCGCGCCACGCAGTTGCTACATGAAGCCGGCGTGCCAACCTCGGTGTTGCAACTGCTGCCGGGCGATGGCGCGACCGTCGGTGCGGCGCTGACGAAAGATGCCCGTGTCGCTGGCGTGGCTTTTACCGGCTCGACCGAAACCGCGCGGCTGATCAACCGTACGCTGGCCGCGCGCGATGCTGCGATCGCGCCGCTGATCGCCGAAACCGGTGGCCAGAATGCGCTGATCGCCGATTCCTCGGCGCTGCCCGAACAACTCGTCAAGGATGCGATCGCATCGAGTTTCGGCGCCGCCGGGCAACGCTGCTCGTGCCTGCGCGTGCTGTTCGTGCAGGACGACATCGCCGACAAGGTCATGACCATGCTGGCCGGCGCGATGGACGAACTCGTGATCGGCGATCCGGGTTTGCTGTCGACCGATGTCGGCCCGGTGATCGACGAAGAGGCACGCAAGATTCTCGTCGCGCATGCCGAGCGCATGGATCGCGAAGCGCGTTCAATCAAGACGCTCACGCTGAGCGATGCGACGAGCAACGGCACGTTCTTCGCGCCGCGCGCCTACGAGATCAACGCACTATCCACGCTCACGCGCGAAGTGTTCGGCCCGATCCTGCATGTGCTGCGTTTCAAGGCGCGCGATCTCGACAGTGTGATCGACCAGATCAATGCGAGCGGCTACGGTCTCACACTCGGGATACATAGTCGCATCGATTCGACCATCGAGCAGATTTCGCGCCGCGTCAAAGTCGGCAACTGCTACGTCAACCGCAACCAGATCGGCGCCGTGGTCGGCGTGCAACCGTTCGGCGGCGAAGGTTTGTCCGGCACCGGGCCGAAAGCCGGCGGCCCGCACTACCTGCTGCG
>JAYVTP010000383.1:0-4536 GCA_043788685.1 Pseudolysobacter sp.
CCGCGGAACAACGCACCGATCACGGGCCACTGGCCGAGGTTGTTGTCGAGCCACGGAATGATATGCTCGGCCATGAACGGCACGAATACAAACAGGCCCCACATGCCGTAGATGATGCTTGGAATTCCGGCGAGCAATTCGATCGCCGCGGCGACCGGCCCGCGCATCCAGTTGGGTGCTACTTCGGTCAGGAAAATGGCGATGCCGAAACTCACTGGTACCGCGATCAGCATCGCGATCAGCGCGGTCACCAAGGTGCCATAGATCGGCACAAACGCGCCGAATTTGTGATTGACCGGATCCCAATCAGTGCTGGTCAGGAACTGCCAGCCGAAGGTGTGGAAAGCTTCGCGTCCGCCCCACAACATCGAGAACGCCGCGCCGAGCAAGGTGATCAGAACAAACCAGCCGGCAATGGTGACGACCGTGCGAAAAATCGTGTCGGTGCGCGCATCACGACCGGCGCGCGCGTTTTGCGCGGAGGGTGTGGACGCGGCGGCGCTGGACGGAACCAAGCTATCGCTGGACATGGATATGACCGTAGCCTTCAGAAATTATCGAAAGCCGGCGCGCTTGCAAACCGGCTTTCGATAAGCTCCAAAAAACGCGCGCAGTGGGGAGCACTGCACGCGAACGTCTCGTGGAGACGAGGAGAGAACGTGGTGGAACAGGAACTCTGAGAAGCAGCTTTCTGCGTTGATCCTTGCTCGTCATCCCAGCGCAGGCTGGGATCCAGTTCTTGAGGGCGGTTCGACGGAGAACTGGATCCCAGCCTGCGCTGGGATGACGGCTCCTTTGTTACGTTTTCGAGCCGTTCCAATTCGATGCCGCATCGCTCGTTCCTCGATTCCTTACAGCTTGATCTGCGCCTTCCAGTACGCTTCGACCAGCTTGACCAGATCGGCCGGCAGCGGCACATAAGCCAACTCTTCCGCCTGTTTCTGGCCGTCCTCATAAGCCCACTTGAAGAAGTCCAGCGTTGCCTTGGTGTGTTCTTTATCCTTTGGCGTCTTGTAGACCAAAATGAAATTGGTCGCGGCCAGCGGATAGGCTTTTTCGCCGGGCGCGTTGGTCATCACGAGGTAGAAATCCTGCGCATTTTTCCAGTCGGCGCTCGCCGCGGCGGCCTGGAAACTTTCGATGCTCGGCTGGATGAACTTGCCGGCGGCATTCTTCAGCGCGCCGTAGGTCATCTTGCTCTGCAGCGCATAAGCGTATTCGACGTAACCGATCGATGCCTTGATCTGCTTCACGTACGCGGCTACACCTTCGTTGCCCTTGCCGCCGACGCCGTTCGGCCATGACACCGACGTGCCTTCACCGACTTTTTCTTTCCATTCCGGGCTGACCTTCGACAAGTAATTGACGAAGTTGAAGGTCGTGCCGGAACCATCCGAACGATGCACCACGGTGATCAGCGCGTCGGGCAGGGTCACGCCCGGATTCAGCTCGACGATGGCTTTGTCATTCCACTTCTGGATCTTGCCGGTGAAGATGTCGGCGAGCAGCGGGCCAGTGAACTGAATCTTGCCAGGCTCGACGCCATCGAGATTAACGACCACCACCACGCCGCCGATTACCGACGGAAACTGGCCGAGGCCGGCGGCGGCGAGATCTTCCGGTTTCATCGGTGCATCGGACGAACCGAAGTCGACCGTGGCCGCCTTGATCTGGGCGATACCGCCGCCCGAACCAATCGACTGGTAATTGAGTTTGTTGCCGGTTTTGACGTTGTAATCCGCCGACCATTTGGAAAGAATCGGGTACGGGAAAGTCGCGCCGGCACCCGTGATATCGGTGGCCTGGGCGCTGACGCCGGCAAACATCGCGGCAGTTGCAGCGATAGTCAGCAGACCAAAACGAAACTTGGAATACATGGAGCATCTCCTATGAGTAAAGTGGATCGACGACCGACAACCCCATCGTCGTAGTCGGCGAAAGACCAGGTGCGACGGGTTATTTCTTCCAGCGTTGCATCGACAAGCCTAAAGATCGATTTTGAAGGTTTGATGACAGTCGACGAATTTCGTTTCAGAAGGTTTCACCGACATCGCGGCAGACATGCATTTTCTGGCGTCACAGCTACGATGCAGTGCTGTGTCGCTTATGTCCGGGCGGATATCGCGCCCGGACGTATTCGCTGGAATGACTCGTCGGCAGTGACACGAAAATGTAATAATCGGGGATCGTCGGCGACTTGCCCGACGCATCATTCGGTTCTGGGGCGTCGCATGTTTTCTCTGCAAACCATCTTCGGCAAGGGCGACAAGTTCTATGGTCTGCTCGAGGCCAGTGCTGCGGCGGCGCGTGCCAGCACACGCGCGCTGATGTCACTGCTGCTCGACAAAGTCGCATCGCCATCGCTCGAAGAATTTCGCGTCGCGCGTCGCCGCGAGAAAGAGCTCATGGCGAAGATCAGCCAGGAGCTCGTCAACACGTTTGTCACCGCGCTGGATCGCGAAGACATCGAGGCGCTCTCCGCGGCGCTGTACAAGATTCCGAAGACGGTCGAGAAATTCGCCGAGCGTTACACCTTGTTCGCCGCATCGCTGACCCAGATCGATTACGCCTCACGCGCTGCGCTGCTCGAAAAAGCCTGCGAAGTGATCGTGCAGATGGTCGGCGAGTTGCGTCACGGCATGCGCCTGGAGCCGATGAAGGAATTCAACGATCACCTGCAGTCGATCGAAGGCGAAGCGGATCGATTGATCCTCGAGTTGTATCGCGATCTCTACAGCAACGAACACGATCTGAGCAAACTGATGTTGCGCCGCGATTTGTTCGAGTTGCTCGAAAAAGCCTTCGATCGTTGTCGCGATGCCGGCAATCTGATTTATCACATCGTCCTGAAGAATAGCTGAGGAGCGCGACGTGATCGAATCCGCCGCTGATATCGCGTCGCTTGCACGCATGGAAATCGCCGCGTGAGCCTGACCCTGGTTTTCATCGTGCTGCTGGTGGCGCTCGCATTCGAGTATATCAACGGTTTTCACGATACCGCCAATTCGATTGCTACCGTGGTTGCGACCAAGGTGTTGACTCCGGGCCAGGCGGTGTTGCTCGCAGCCTCGACCAATCTGCTCGGTGCGCTGTGGGGCACGGCCGTGGCGAAGACGATTTCATCGGGCCTGATCGATGCCGGCGTCGTCAGCATCACGCCGCAATTGCTGATCTGCGCGTTGCTTGGCGCCACCTTGTGGGATTTGCTCACATGGTGGTGGGGCTTGCCGTCCAGCTCGAGCCACGCGCTGGTAGGCGGCTTGTGCGGCGCCGCGCTGGCGGCAGCGCACAACAACTGGCACGCCATCCTGTGGGCGCAAACCGGCCCGCACTGGTGGGAAGGCAAAGGGCTTTGGTACAAGGTCGTGATGCCGATGTTCAGTTCGCCGCTGGCCGGTTTCCTGCTCGGTTTTTTGATCATGGGTTTGTTGTATGCGCTGATCTCGTGGATGAGTTCGCGCACTGGTCTGCTTGGCCGCCTCGCACGGCCGCGTTGGGTGAATGCGTTTTTCGGCAAAGCACAAATTTTCTCGGCCAGCGCGATGGGTTTGTCGCACGGCATGAACGATGCGCAAAAAACCATGGGCATCATCGCGCTGGCGCTGGCCGGTGCCACGTCTTCCGGCTCGCTGAATAATCTGCCGGACTGGCTGCACTTTCTGCGCGTGGAGCAGGACGCCGGCAAGTCGTTCGAGATCGCGATGTGGATCAAGGTCACGTGCGCCCTGACTATGGCCGCCGGCACTGCGGCGGGCGGCTGGCGCATCATCAAGACACTCGGTCACAAGATGGTCAAGCTGCATCCGATTCACGGTTTCGCCGCCGAAACCAGTTCGGCCAGCGTGATTCTGCTGGCGTCGCAATACGGTATTCCGGTATCGACCACGCACAACATTTCGGCGGCGATCATCGGCGTGGGCGCGGCGAAGAGTTTCAAGTCGATCCGCTGGACCGTGGTCGAGCGCATGGTATGGGCGTGGCTGCTGACGATTCCGATTACCGGAGTGCTTGCGTATTTGCTCGTGCGCCTGCTGCAAACTTTCGGTCTGGATGGCTGAGCCGAAGCGATGCTGCGGGTTGTTTATATCGCCGCAGAATGCACTCGTTTTACACACCGGCGCGATAGTTTCGCCAGCAAAATCGCATGGTAAAATATTGCATGAATATTTCTGCAAGCGATACTCCTGCGGCTTCCGCAACGCCGACAAGGCCGCTGATTTCGGTGCTCACGCGTAGCCTCAATCGGCCCGAGTTGGCACGAGCGCTGCAATCGGTGGTTGAGCAGACTTATCGCCCGCTCGAGGTTGTAGTAGTCGCGGCCGGCGCTGAGCCATTCGAGCTGCCTGAAATCGATCGCGGTGATGTCAGCATGCGTGTGGTCAGTCGCGGCGAACCCTTGGGTCTTTCCGCGGCAGCGAATATCGCGCTGGACGAAGCACGCGGTGAGTTTCTGATTTTTCTGGATGACGACGATTATTTTCTGCCGCCGCATATCGAAGGTCTGTATACGGCGTTAAGCGCCGATCGAGATGCGGT
>JAYVTP010000384.1:0-2765 GCA_043788685.1 Pseudolysobacter sp.
GAAAAAGCCAGCACGACGATTAATGCGACATGACGAAAAATGCTCATGCGGATGCTGCCGCCAGATCACGCCGCGCGTGCACAAAACGCTCGACCCACGTATTCGCCGGAGTATGCCGCAAGGTATCCAGATTACCACTTTGCTGCACGCGGCCGGCATCGAGCAAAATCAGTCGCGGCGCAAGAAATGCTGCCTCCGCAAGATCATGCGTGACCAGCACGACGGTTTTGTCGATGCCCGAAAAAATCACCGCGAGTTCGTCCTGTAATTCGTAGCGCACGATCGGATCGAGCGCACTCAAAGGTTCGTCGAGCAGCAGCGCCGGCGGATCGAGCATCAACGCGCGCATGAGCGCCACGCGTTGGCGCTGGCCGCCGGAAAGTTCGAGCGGATAACGCAGCAACCCGTCGCGCGGAAAATGAGTGAGCGCGGCGAGGATTTCGATGCGTTCCTTGATGCGCGCATTCGGCCAGCCGACGTGCCGCGGTAGCAGCGCTAGATTGTCGTGTGCGCTGAGATGCGGGAACAAACCGCCATCCTGGATGACGTAGCCGATGCCGCGGCGCAGGGCGAGCAGGTCGAGGTTTTGCACTTGCGCGCCATCGATACGCACGACTCCGCTATCGGCGTGCTCCAGGCCGAGCAACAACCGCAGCACGGTGGATTTTCCCGAGCCGCTGCTGCCGATCAGCGCACTGATCGAGCCGCGCGGAAATTCGAGCGTCACGCCGTCTAGCGCGCGCGTCGTACCGTAATATTTGCTGACGTTGTCGAGCTGAAACATGCGCGCATTCCGGGCGAGGCAACGGCCAAGATACCACTGCGCGGTTCAGCGCTGCGCGTGACTTTCTCCTGTGCCGGTTGGTCGCGTTCGATCTTGCGATCAAAGTTCTGACAGTTTTTTGCGGGCATGATTTTTGCTCTCGCCGATGAAGTTGCCGCCGCGGGATATTTCGGCCGCCACCGCCGCACGCGATCTTGCATTCGATGACAGCGGGGCCGCGGCGTCGATTGACGAAGTGAAATATATCGCCACTGCGGCAACAAATATTCAGGCCGGTTTTTTGCTCGGCTGATCCGCCTCGGCAGGCGCAAGACCGGCGCGTACCGATATCAGTTTCGACAAAATATCGAACCAGAAACGCGCGCCGAGCGACATCGCCAGTCCGCTGGCAATCCAGCCGATGAGCTGCAACAGAATCGCCCATGAAAAAAATTGATCCAGCGCGATTTTGTTCCAGCCGATCAAATCGCCGCCGACCGCCGTCAACGAATTCAGACACGTCGCCAAACGCGTTTTCGCATCGATCGCCGGCGCCAGGTCCGGGCAGACCGACGCCGGATTTTGCTGATATTGCCTGACCGTATTTTGCGCGAGCTCGACCAGCGCGGCGCGCTGGATCGGTTCCTGCGCGAGCTTGGTGGCGATCGCGACGGTATCGATATTCAGCGCGATCGCAAACAGGATCGCGACGAGAATCGACAGCCAGTGCGCCTGCCGCGCATACCAGTCGCTGGCGGCCGTCAGAGCAACATGGCCGATTTCCTCAATCCCAAAAAACGTGTCGGCACGGTTGCCGACACGACACGCGCTTGTCCTAAAAATTTTCCGCTGCCGAAATCGCAGCACCGCTCTGATTTCAAAACATGCTCGACACCTGCGTGCGATTGCTCGGTCGACCGTTGATCGACACATCGCTGGCGAAATTCCATGTCCACAAATGCGCGAGCAGATTTACCTGGCGTGTGTCCAGATTCAACTGCGTAATCGTGTCGTAATTCGGAAAATTCCAGAAACGCAGCGGATCGATATCCATCTCGAAGCGCACCTGGAACGGCAGCTTCGAATACCACATCGACACCGGATTGTTGTACAGCCACAGCACGTTGACGGTGTTGCCGCCGGCGATGCCGAAACGCGAATTCGGACGCACCCCGAGGCCGGTCTGTTTGCAGATCGCCGAGCCGCCGCTTGATGCCGCCTGCCACAGTTGCGTGATCAACGGCAGGAACGCCGCCGAGTCGAACACCTGGTTGTAGCGCACCAACGATGTCGGATCGAACGACAGCGGTTTGTAGCCGTTTTTGCCGGGATCATCGCTGGCGTGATACGGCAGATAACCGAACAGCGGCGGCAGCATGTCGTCGACCACGATCACGCCTTTGCTGTCGATGTACATCGCCTGATTGCAGCTCAGTACGCTCAGGATCTTCGGCACACCGCGCCGCAGCATCGCCATGATCGCGGTGTTTTCCATGATGCCGCCGTCGCCGAAAAGATACGGCGTGGCGGTGTTCTTCGCCGTGCCGGCGTTCAACACCGGCCAGTAGTTGTAGGTCGGATCAAGATTCTCCAGCCACGGAAACCACGACGAATACCGTGTGATCAACACATCCACATATGCCGAGCTGCTGGTGCCGGCGATATCCGACAACGCGAAGCGCGCCGCTGGCGTGGGTGCGTTGAACATTTGTCCGACCGGTGGCGTGGTCGGCGCGTTGCAGCCGAACACAAACGGATCGACGAATCCACCGCCGAGATCGCGACCACCGTTGCCTTGCGCGGCGAACGACGGCGGTATGCCCGCGACCATCGGCGTGGCTTCGAACGGATACGGATCGGCGCTATCGTCGAACACCGCGCTGCGGCCGCGAATCGCGCTCGGCGCGTCGGCCGGTGGCGGAAAGAAGAACGTCGAGTTGGTGATCAGGTAAGGCCGATGCGTACGCCCGGGACTCATCTGCACGGTATAAAAATCCTGCGC
>JAYVTP010000385.1:0-4592 GCA_043788685.1 Pseudolysobacter sp.
GCCAGACTCGCGCGGCTTTCGATGAACGGAATCTTGCCGGTGCGGATCACATGCACGATCAGGGTTTGCGACAGCAGCGATTCAACGAACCAGCCGGTCTGGAACAGCGATGCGTGCTCTGGCGAATTGGCCTTGAAAACAAACCACATCACGCCGAACAACACGTAATCAAAGATCGAGCTGATCGGGCCGATGAACAGCATGAAACGCGTGATCGCAGGCAGATCCCACTTGCGCGGCTTGGCCAGATATTCCTTGTCGACATCATCCGTCGCCACCGAGGTTTGCGAAAAATCGTAGAGCAAATTGTTGAGCAGAATCTGTACCGGCGCGATCGGCAGGAACGGCAAAAATGCGCTCGCGCCAATCACGCTGAACATGTTGCCGAAGTTCGAGCTCGCGGTCATCTTGATGTACTTGAGGATATTGCCGAACACCTTGCGCCCTTCGAGCACGCCCTCCTCCAGCACCATCAGGCTTTTTTCGAGCAGGATGATGTCGGCCGATTCCTTGGCGATATCGACTGCGGTATCGACCGAGATGCCGACATCGGCCGCGCGCAGCGCCGGGCCATCGTTGATGCCGTCACCCATGAAACCGACAACGTGGCCATCGCGATGCAGCGCCTCGATCACGCGCACTTTCTGCTGCGGATTCAGCCGTGCGAACACCTGCGTGGTGCGTGTCGCCAGCGTGAGTTCATCATCGCTCATCGCCTCGACCTGTGGGCCGACCAGATAGTTGGTGACTTCAAAACCGACCTGACGACAGACGTTGCCGGTCACCGTGGCGTTGTCGCCGGTGAGGATTTTCACCGCGACGCCGTTCTCGTTGAGTGCGCGAATCGCCTCGGCCGCACTGTCTTTCGGCGGATCGAGAAACGCCAGAAAACCCATCAAGGTGAGGTCGGTTTCATCGGCGAGCGAATACGCGGGTTTGGCTTCGATCTCGCGCATGCCGAGCGCGATCACGCGAAAACCGTCTTCGTTCATGTCGCGCGCGACGCTACGCACTTCGTCGAATTTTTCCGGCGTCATGAACGCTGCGCTCGTATCTTCGTCGCGCAACGAAACACAGATGCCGAGCGTTTCCGCGACCGCACCTTTGGCGATCAGAAAATGCTTGCCATGCGCGTCTTTCACGATCACCGACATGCGTCGGCGCGAGAAATCGAACGGCACCTCGTCCACCAGCGTGTAACTGGATTCCATGCGCGTGCGCATTTCCGCATCGAATTGTTCGAGCACAGCGAGATCGAGCAGGTTCTTCAACCCAGTCTGGTAGTGACTGTTGAGATACGCAAACTCGAGCACGTTCTGGTCTTCGTTGCCGGCAATATCGACATGCCGCTGCAGGATGACTTTGTCCTGCGTCAAGGTGCCGGTCTTGTCGGTGCAGAGTACATCGATCGCGCCGAAATTCTGGATCGCGCTGAGACGCTTCACGATCACGTCTTTCTTCGCCATCGCCATCGCGCCCTTAGCGAGATTGATCGTGACGATCATCGGCAGCATTTCCGGCGTGAGCCCGACCGCGACGGAAACCGCGAACATGAACGCCTGCAGCCAATCGCCCTTGGTCACGCCGTTGATCAAAAACACCAGCGGCACCATCACCGCCATGAAACGGATCATCAGCCACGCAAAACGATGCACGCCCTTGTCGAAACTGGTCTGCACACGCTGGCCGATCAGCGAGCCGGCGAGCGCACCGAAATAGGTCTTGGTACCGGTCGCGATCACCACGGCGGTGGCACTGCCACTGATCACGTTGCTGCCCATGAAACCGAGGTTGCGCGCTTCGAGAGGCGCCCTGGCCTCGTGATCGACGCCCGCGAATTTTTCCACCGGCATCGATTCGCCAGTCAGTGCGGATTGATTGATGAACAGATCTTTTGCGGTCAGCAAACGCAGGTCGGCGGGAATCATGTCGCCTGCCGAAAGGTGCACGACATCGCCCGGCACGAGCTGGTCGATCGGCACTTCGATCTTCTGCGCGAGCGGCAACGGCGCGGTTGTTTCGGCATCTTCATCGACGGCCGGAATACGCCGTGCGGTTGCGGTGTTGCTGACCATGCTGCGCAATTTTTCGACCGCACGACCGGTGCGTGCTTCCTGGAAATACGACAGGAACACCGCCATGAACACCATCGCCAGCATGATCGCCGCACCGACCGCATCGTCGCCGAGATACGAAATCACCGCGAGTACCGTCAACAGAATATTGATCGGATTGGTGAAAAACCGGTGCGAAATTTCACTCAGGAAGGATTTTTTCTTTTCCTGCGCGACTACGTTCAGGCCGAACTCGTCAAGGCGTGCTTTGACCTCGGCCTCGTTCAAGCCGTCGCCGCTGACACCGAGGCGCTGCAAGACATCGCTGCCTTCGGCTTGGACCATTTCGAGCAAAACGAGATTGCCGCGCGCAGCAGCTTCGGCTCGCGCACGATCACGCACGACATTCGGCAGCGCGATGGAAATTAAAGTAATACGATCGAACATGACCAACTCCAATGACTCTTCAGTTTGTCAGTCCTTTATTACAAGAACATGCCAAGCGAAGTAGCTGGAGCGATCAGGCAAAGAGCGGGATCGGCATCAGATTCTTCGGCGCGTCCACACTCGCGGACGCCGCCGGTAACGGACTATCCGCGCTGTGACGCAGCGTGTTGCTGCAACAACAGAACTGCAGGTTTGTGACTTGAAGTGGTCTCAGAAATAAAGCGAGCGACGGCAGGTTGCACGTCGCCGGAGCGGAGGGAGCGGAGTGTACGTTCATGTACATGAGCATTCCGATCACCGCCGGCGGGCGAGATGCCTAGCGCAGCATTTCTGAGGCCGCTTCTACTGCAACTGTCCACAGGGGGCCCACCTCTTTCTAGGAAATTGCGCGAACAGTAGAGTCCGAACCGCGGAAAGTCAACCGCTAATTTCGGTGTCTGAAAAGTTCGTCAGGTGGCGCTCAGGCTGGCCGCAACGGCATCAAAAAATGACTCCGGCAATTCGGCGTAAACGGGCACGTGCCAGAGGTTGGATCGTGCAAACGCATGGCATTTCACGGCATCTTTTTCCGTCAGAAAAATCGGCAGGTCGTCGGCAAAGGCCAGATCGCTCGCGACATACCGATGGTGATCGGCAAAGGCATGTTCAACCAGATCAAGGCCGTAGCTGCGCAGCGCGGCGAAAAAACGCTGCGGATTGCCGATCGCCGCAACCGCATGCACGCGCTGGCCGGAAAATGCGTGCAACGGCTGAACGAGTGCGGGATTCGTCAGCGATACCGCGTGATCGCCGAGCAGACGCATCGGCACTTCATCGGCCTGCGCACTCTCGCCATTGCAAACGCGAAACTCGACACTCGCCAGACGACTGACCGGCTCGCGCAGCGGCCCGGCTGGCAGCAGGCGCCCATTACCGAAACGGCGTTGACCATCGATCACGCAAATTTCCACATTGCGCAAAAGTGCATAATGTTGCATGCCATCGTCGGCGATCAGTACATCGGGTCGGGCGACCGCCAGCAGCAACCGCGCCACGGCAACCCGATCCCGCCCTACCGCGATCGGCACGCCGGTGCGCTGGCGGATCAGGCAGGACTCGTCGCCGACCGTACCGGGCAGCGCATCGTCGCCGACCAGCATCGGACCTTCACTGCTCGCGCCGTAACCACGGCTGATCACACCGGGCTTCCAGCCACGCGCGCGCAGCGCTTCAACCAGCGCAATCGTCAACGGCGTCTTGCCGGTGCCACCGACGCTGATATTGCCAACCACGATCACCGGAATCGGCAGCGATTCGACTTTGAAAATACCGCGCCGATACAAACCGCGGCGCGTGCTGGCAAGCATTGAGTAGAGGCCAGACAACATGCGCAACCAGAGCGGCGGCAAACGTGTGGGGTCGTACCAGAGGCTTTCGATTCGCGCCTGGAAATCGGCGCGACTCATGCACTTTTGAGCGCAGCGTCGCTGGCTGCATCGCGAAACTGCATGCGATGCAGCGCCGCATACTGCTGATTCAAGGCAAGCAGCTCCTGATGCGTGCCACGCTCAACAATACGCCCGCCATCGAGCACCACGACTTGATCCGCATGCTCGACGGTGGACAGGCGATGCGCGATCACCACGGTGGTGCGTTCGCGCATCATGCGATTCAGCGCATCCTGGATCAGGCGCTCGGATTCGCTGTCCAGTGCGGAGGTGGCTTCATCGAGAATCAGGATCGGCGCGTTCTTCAAGATCGCACGCGCGATCGCGATGCGCTGACGCTGCCCACCCGATAGCAACGCACCACGTTCGCCGACCGTGCTATGAATGCCTTGCGGCAAGCGGCGGATGAATTCCATTGCGTTCGCGGCTTCGGCTGCGGCCACGATTTCTGCCTCGGTGGCGCCGCCGAGCGCACCGTAGGCGATGTTGCGCGCGATGCTGTCGTTGAACAGCACGACACTCTGACTGACCAGCGCGATCTGCGCGCGCAAGCTGGGCAAATCGTATTGCGCAAGCGCCAGTCCATCGAGCAGTACATCGCCGCTGGTCGGTTCGTAGAATCGCGAAATCAGGCTGACCAGACTGGATTTGCCGCTGCCGGAAC
>JAYVTP010000386.1:0-4366 GCA_043788685.1 Pseudolysobacter sp.
TTGAACGCGCCGAGTTGCACCGCCCAGCCACCGGCCTTGTTGGCCGGCAACGCCGCGACCGGCGTATCGCTCGTCGCCGGCGTACTGGCCGCTTCCGAAATGCTCAGCGGCAACTTTGCATCGGATACCTTGATTTTGAGCCGCGCAGACTCGGCCGAGGCGCGATCGGCGAATGGTCCGACGCGCACGCGCTGGCCGGGTTTGCCCTGATATTCGGTCGCCTCGACCACCACCGGCAGACCGAGTTTTTTGATGTTCTGCACGAGTGCATCGGCGTGCGCGCGATCCGCGTAAATACCCAGGTTGACAGTGAAACGGCCATTCTCCGCGACAGCCATCGCTGACGGAGTTGCAGGCTTCACGGCGGCAGATGCCGGCGTCACCGCACTTGCTACAGCGGACGGCGTGGCCGGTTTCGCTGGCGTGGCATTGGTTTCAGGTGCGGCATCGGTACGCAGCGGCGCATGCGTATCGACGGTCGCAACATGATTGCTATCCGGGATCATCGCAGGCGGTGTTGTGATCGGTACGGCTGGCGCGGTCGAGGCCGGCGCCGTTGCATTGGGCACGGCCAGCGGCAAGGTGCGTGTCTCGAACTTGCGCTCGGGCGCGTTGGGAATATCCAGACTGACGGTTTCGCTGGTCTGCTTCGGCGGCGGCCCGCTCAGGAACATCGGTACAAAAATCACCGCCAGCGCGATCAGCACGGCGGCACCCAGAAGGCGCTGCTTCAAACCGGAATCCATTGATGCGATCCTTCAGAACGATGATGAGTCACGAGTGTCGGCGACATTATACCTGCTGCATCACTTAACCGCGGCAGCCAAGCCGTGCTCGCGCGCAAAAGCCAGCGCGTCGGTGGCGACATAAAACGAACCGAAGGCCAACACGCGATCGCCAGGCCGAGCTTCGCCCCAGGCCGCCGCGAGTGCGGTAGCAGGATCGGCAAAACATTCGTGATTGGCAGCGTGCGCGCCAGTCAATAATCGCGCTGCCACGTGCTGGGCAGTGGCGCCGCGCGCGGCGTGCTGATCGAGTCCACACACAAACCAGCGCGAAATATATGGCGCCAGCGATCGCACAATCGCGGCAATATCCTTGTCGGCCAGCGCGCTGAATACCGCCAGCGTGCGTCCCGGAATTGGATGTGCAGCGAGCCAGTTAGCCAGCATTGCTGCCGCTTGCGGATTATGCGCGACATCGATGATGAGTTCGGCAGCAGCCGAAAACCGCTGCAGCCGCGCCGGAATATTCGCGTGATAAACACCCTGGGCAATCGCCTGCGGATTCCAGCCGAGCCGATCGCGCAGCGCATGCACTGCGGCGATCGCCGCCGCCGCATTGGTGCATTGGCACGCCGCATCCAGCGATGGTAACGGCAATGCCAGCGCTGTTTCACCGCTGCTCCACGACCAGCCGATTGGCGTGACTGCAAAACCGTACTCGTGACCGCAACGAACCAACCGCGCATCGCGCGCGACGGCGGCATCGACCAGCGCCGTCACTGGCACGATTTCGGCGATCACCGCCGGACGTTGCGCGCGAAAAATGCCGGCTTTCTCGCGTGCGATGCCGGCCAAGTCGTGCCCGAGATAATCCTGATGATCGAGTGCGATCGTGGTAACGATGGCGACATCGGCGTCAATGATATTGACGGCGTCGAGCCGACCACCGAGCCCCACTTCGAGCACGACGACATCGAGTGTACTTTGCGCAAAAATCCACAATGCAGCTAATGTGCCGAATTCGAAATAAGTCAGCGAAATCTCGCCGCGTGCCGCTTCGATCTGGACAAACGCCTTGACGAAATCGGCGTCACCGGCATCCACACCGGCGATGCGCACACGCTCGTTGTAACGTTCGAGATGCGGCGAGGTGTAGCAGCCGACACGCTTACCGGACGCGGTGAGGATGGCATCGAGAAATGCAACCGTGGAACCTTTGCCGTTGGTGCCGCCGACCGTGATCACGAGCGGCGCGGGACGCAGCAGATGCATGCGCTCAGCGACCGCACGCACGCGATCCAGGCCGAGATCGATGCCGCGTGCATGCAGCTTTTGCTGGTAGTCCAACCACTCGGCGAGGGTTTCAGGCATGCCGGTTTTCCGCCGCACCGCTGCGGTTGATAGTTGCGCGCATCGACAAAATTTACGCCGCTTTCGGCTGACGCATGAGCAAGGCAAGCAGCGCCGCGATACGGTCACGCTGCTCGCGCCGGTCGATGATCAGATCGATCGCGCCGTGCTCGACGAGGAATTCGCTGCGCTGGAAACCGTCCGGCAAGGTTTCGCGCACGGTCTGTTCGATCACACGCGGACCGGCAAATCCGATCAACGCCCTGGGTTCGGCGATGTTCAGATCACCTAGCATGCCAAGGCTGGCCGATACGCCGCCGGTGGTTGGATGTGTGAGCACGGCGAGATACGGCAAACCGGCCGCGCGCAATCGCGCGAGCGCGGCGGAGGTCTTGGCCATCTGCATCAGCGAGAACAAACCTTCCTGCATGCGCGCACCGCCGGTCGCACAAAAACACACGAACGGGCTGCGTTGCGCCAGCGCATGTTCTGCGCCGAGTGTAAAACGTTCGCCGACCACCGAACCCATCGAGCCGCCCATGAACGCGAAATCGAATGCGCTCGCCACCATCGGCTGATTTTTCAATTTGCCGACAAGCGTGATCAGCGCGTCTTTTTCGCCGGTCTGCTTCTGCGCGCCGAGCATGCGATCCTTGTATTTTTTCGAGTCGCGAAAACGCAATGGATCGGCCGGTTCGAGTTCCGCACCAAGCTCGATCGTGCTGCCTTCGTCGAGAAACGCGGCGAGACGTTTGCGCGCACGGATCGCATGATGGTGCCCGCATTTCGGACACACTTCGAGGTTGCGTTCCAGCTCCGGGCGATACAGCACCGCGGCACAGCCGGCACATTTTTCCCACAAGCCTTCGGGCACCTTGCCTTTGGCGCCGCCTTCGGTGCGGATGCGCGAAGGCATCAATTTTTGCAGCCAGCTCATTTGTTCGTCGTCTCCAGTAGCATCCAGCGGCGGCGCCAGTGCTGGCACATCGCCGGGCTTTTCATTTTCGGTGGTATCACGCGGCATGGGAAGTGCGCAGCGCATCGAGTGCCGCGCGAATCGGTGCAAGGAAATCGCTGGCGCGACGCGACGCCTCAACAGCGCTGCGGCTGCCCGCGAGCGTTTCGACCAGTGCACTGCCGATCACCACGGCATCGGCAAACTCGGAAACGCTCGATGCAGAAACCGCATCCTTGATGCCGAAACCGACGACGACCGGCGTATGGGTGAGGTTTTTAATCGCCGCGACGCGGGCCTTGATCGGCTCCACATCCAGATGGCTGGCACCGGTGATGCCGGAGACCGATACGTAATACACAAAACCCTCGGCATGCTCGCAAAGCTCATGCAGACGTTTTGCGTCGGTCGTCGGCGCTGCCAAAAAAATCTGCCGCAGCCCGCGTGCGCGCAAGGTTTGCGCCGCATCGACTTCTTCGACAGGACAATCCACCAGCAATACACCATCGACGCCTGCGTTGGCCGCATCGTCGGCAAATCGCGCGTAACCGTAGATCTCGATCGGATTGAGATAACCCATCAGCACGATCGGCGTTTGGACGTCTTTACGTCTGAATTCCTCGACCCAGGCCAGGATATTTTTGAGACCGACATGCTTGAGCAGCGCGCGCTCGTTGGCATGCTGGATCACCGGGCCATCCGCCATCGGATCGGAGAACGGCACACCGAGTTCGATCAGGTCCGCGCCGGCCGTAACCAGCGCGTGCATGATCGCCACGGTGAAATCCGGATGCGGATCACCTGCGGTGACAAACGGAATCAGCCCAGCACGCGCTTGCGATTTCAGTTCGGCAAAACGGCGATCGATCCGGTTCACAACGTAATCCCTTCGCGATTGGCAATCGTCTGCATGTCCTTGTCGCCGCGACCGGAAAGATTTACGAGCACGTATTGATCTGGGCGCATGTCGCGCGCCACCTTGATGCCCTGTGCAACGGCGTGACTGGATTCGAGCGCGGCGAGGATGCCTTCGTTCAACGCCAGCGCGTGGAAGCCTTCCATCGCCTCGTCATCAGTGACGCCGACATACTGCGCGCGGCCGCTGTCCTTGAGCCACGCGTGTTCGGGGCCGACGCCGGGATAATCCAGACCGGCGGAAATCGAATGCGTTTCGGTGATCTGGCCGTTGTCGTCGCAGATCACGTAGGTGCGATTGCCGTGCAGCACGCCAGGCCGACCGGCGGAAAGCGAGGCGGCGTGGCGCCCGGTTTCGATGCCATCGCCGGCAGCTTCCGCACCGATCATCGCGACATCGGCATCGTTCAAGAACGCGTGG